>PLBR01000081.1 GCA_003135435.1 Nitrospira sp.
AGAAACACATGCACGTGGTCTTTGTCCACTTCCAACTCTTCGATCTCAAACCCATGATGCGCCGCTATCTCCAGAAACAATTCCCGTACGCGTTCCCGCACTGCTTCCTGCAGCACCCACTTGCGGTACTTGGGAGCCCACACCAGATGATAGCGGGTGTCGTAGACACAGTGGCTGGCACCCCGGATTACCATACCCCCACGTTACAAGATCGGTGCTGCCTCTGGCAGCAGGCCTTTTTCCTCCCCGCCCTGCCGGGCGGGGCATCCAAAGGCGATTTTTCGTGAATCAATCGTATGAGGCAAGATAAATCTGCTATCGGTGAACCGTCAAGCGAGAGAGCCGCCTCGCTTCTCGGAATACGCAGGACGAACAGCCGGATACTTAAATGTAGCGATGGAAGTAGGACGGTCCGGCATTCACATTACTAATATTGTATATATTGTACTGCTACATATATTTATACATGATAGTTCATCTATTACATCATCCACCCATTCGTATAATTGTTGTGTAGATACAGACTCTGTTACCGTGCGCCTCGATCACACGAATGGGAGGCACCTGTGACAGCTGTCGATAGTCTCATGCTGGATGCGAAGCAGGCGATTATGGAGGAACATCACCGCCGTTTTCAAACCCTTCAGCAGGAAGGGCGATGGCAGGAGGCCCTTCAACAAATGCATGTCACTCTAAGCTGCGTGACAGATCTGCTCAATGAATCGCTCCGAGTCCTCGACGAAGCACTTGATGGCCACAACCACACCTGCGACGGTTCCACTGCCCCTCCTCCGTGTCAACATGGGTGAGACGAGCAGCTTCAGAGAATGTACTGCGCAGGGCGAGTGCGGATTCTCAGGATGAGTGCGAGCAGTTCCGCGGTGGTTCCGGAAGATTGTCAGTGGCTGCTCAGAACCGTCTATGCCACACCCCCCAAGCGGTTCGTGCAGAAGCCGCCCCAACTACCCGTGCTTCCTCACGCGGTCTGGATCAACCCGCCAGAGGAACAATCGACCTCGCAGGATCGCGCCGATGCCACAGCTCGACTGCGGACGACCTACGGGTCGCCCTGTGCTCAGAGTCGCGCCGGAGACCACGGAGGGCTCGCATCACCCTGTCGCGACTCCGACATACGAGGCTTTACACGACATCCTCACGCCGAGTGTCTTAACGCCTTGACACGTTCCGGGCCGAGACACTCAGTTGAAATCCCAATGCGTTTTCCTCTTCCATTTCTGGCTCACCCCCCTTACGATACGGTCTACGAACTGAGGGGGCTCCTCATATGTCGGGCTTGCCGATCGATCAACTCGAACAACTCGTCCAGGGTCACCACTGGGACCCCCTCGCGATTCTTGGTGCCCATCCGATCACCCAGGGTGATTCCCCGGCTGTTGCGATTCGGTGTTTCTTGCCGGAGGCCAAAACAATCGCCCTACTCCTCAGTGAGCGAGGTCGGCAGCCCGTTCCTATGACGCGCATGCATGAGGCCGGTCTGTTCGAAGCGATCGTCCCAGGGCCACTCGGAACCGCCCCCTATCGTCTCCGCGTAACCGACCTTGCAGGACAGGTCTCGGAGCGGCATGATCCCTATGCCTTCCCGCCCCTCCTCACCGACTTTGAGCTGCACCTCTTCGCCGAGGGAACCTTCTTCAAAGCCTACGAAACCATGGGCGCCCATCTCCGGACAGTACAGAGTATCGCCGGAGTCCATTTTGTCGTCTGGGCGCCGAACGCTGCGCGAGTGAGTGTCGTGGGCGACTTTAACCAATGGGATGGCCGCCGCCATCCCATGACGAACCGCGGAGCAACCGGACTCTGGGAACTCTTCATTCCCGAACTCACAGACGGCACGCTCTACAAATATGAAATTCTGTCGCGCCATCATGACGCACCGCTCCTGAAAGCCGATCCCTATGCGGTCGCATCGGAGTTGCGCCCCAAGACCGCCTCGATCGTTCGCGCACTCTCTCCCTACCGCTGGAAAGACCAGTCCTGGATGACGGCGCGGGCACTGCAAGACCCGCTCGCCGCGCCCCTCTCAATTTACGAGGTCCATCTCGGCTCCTGGATGCGTATCCCTGAGGAAGGGGATCGCTGGCTGACCTACTCAGAGCTTGCCACAAAGCTCATCCCATACGTGAAGAATATGGGCTATACTCATGTCGAACTGTTACCGATTACCGAGCATCCGTTCGATGGATCTTGGGGCTATCAGACCACTGGCTATTTCGCCGTCACCAGCCGGCACGGATCTCCCGAAGACTTCATGGCCTTCGTCGATACGGCACATCAGGCCGGAATCGGTGTGCTGATGGACTGGACACCCGCGCACTTTCCAGACGATCCGCATGGGCTCGCCCAGTTTGACGGCACGCATCTCTACGACCATGCCGACCCAAGGCTCGGCTACCATCCGGACTGGCATAGCCGCATCTTCAATTACGATCGCATCGAGGTTCGGAACTTCCTTCTGAACAGCGGGCTCTTTTGGTTGGATCGATACCATATCGACGGCTTGCGCGTGGATGCCGTTGCCTCGATGCTCTACCTCGATTACGGCCGGAAGGAGGGAGAATGGATTCCCAATCAGTTCGGCGGGAACGAAAACATCGGAGCCGTCACGCTGCTGAAGGACTTGAATGTCCTGGTCCACCGTGACTTCCCTGGCGCCATGACCATCGCCGAGGAGTCCACGTCCTGGCCGGGAGTCTCACGCCCCACCTATGCCGGAGGACTGGGCTTCACATTCAAGTGGAACATGGGCTGGATGCACGACATGCTGGGATACTTCGGCCACGAGCCCGTCCACCGCCCCTTTCACCAGAATCAGATTACGTTTGGGCTCCTCTATGCCTTCAATGAAAACTTCGTCCTGGTGCTTTCGCACGATGAAGTGGTGCACGGAAAGCGGTCGCTGCTCGACAAAATGCCCGGCGACGAGTGGCAACGCTTTGCCAACCTCCGCGCCCTCTATGGCTTGATGTACGGGCATCCCGGCAAGAAAATGCTGTTCATGGGCGGAGAGTTTGGGCAGTGGCGCGAATGGAACCATGACGCCAGCCTGGAATGGCATCTCTGCGATTTCGAGCGGCACGCGGGGCTCCAGCGGTTTGTACGAGACCTCAACTGGCTCTACCGCCAGGAGCCGGCGCTGCACGAACTCGATCACGACTGGACCGGTTTCCAGTGGATCGACTTTTGCGATGCAGCCCATTCCGTGATCGCCTTCCTCCGAAAGGCCAAAGACCAGGATAATCAAATATTGTGCTTGTGTAACTTCACCCCAGTTCCCCGCTACGACTATCGAGTCGGCGTGCCCGGCGCAGGTTACTACCGCGAACTGTTGAACAGTGATGCCTCGGCCTATGGGGGGAGCAACGTGGGAAATACGGGAGGGCTCCAGACAAGCGCCGTCCCCTCCCATGGAATGCCCCACTCGCTCGCAGTCACACTCCCGCCTCTCTCGGTCTTATTCCTCAAGCGAATCTGACTTGGCAGGATGCTCAAAAAGGCGGGCCAGCAAGGCCGCAGGCGAATCAAAACCGGAGGCGTACCCTCAGGGGTACGTTGAGGATTTCGATGGGCCGAGAACGAAGCTGACGGTTTTTTTTCAGCATCCTGCGAGAACGGGGACTACCAGGTCCGGAAGGGACCGCAATCGAGATGAATGAACTTGGCCCGCGAATAAAACCCCACACCACCATACCGCAGCTTCAACGCGGCATGGCGAATCTTGCGAAGCTTGACACCGGGAATATAGAAGTCGAGCGCCTGCCCCTGGATATGTAGGCTGTGCTGCGCGGCTCGTCGGCTTCGCTTTACGAGCTGCGCATTATACTCGGGCGACCGATAGCCAGAAATCACGTGGATCTCACCGGCGCCATCGACCGCTTTCTGCACGAGATTCACATGCTCCAACATTCGCACATCGATGGCGGCCACTTCCCCTGTGTGATGGCAACGTAGAATATGATTCACCTCATCCAGCGCTGTCAGGTCATAGTTCCCTGCGTCATCACGGTAGCGGACTCGCAATCGCTCGTTCGTGTGCACGTTAAAGAAGGTGAGTTCGCCGTCAGGAAGTTCGTTCGCGCGCGCGACCGATGGACGCAGCAATCGGCTACCGAGCAACAGCAGCCCAACCACAGACGTTTTCAAGAAAGATCGCCGAGTCCAAGACCAGGAGTCTGGATGCTGCAAAGAACGGCTCCGGGAGAAGGTGCACTGCAGTCTGCCAGGACGACTCGGATCTTTGTATCAAAAGCGCCAGGGTCAGTCAACCCCTTCCTGCAGGAGGCTATCCGACATTGACCGTTCTACTGCGGCGAACGATCCGTGACTATCTGCGTCGTTCTCGGCCTCGCATCTGGCCGCACCTCACGCGCCTCGTCACGAAGGCAACGTCGGACAAGCTCCTAGCTTTTCATGTGAGTGCGATCCATCGACACCACCCCGCCTCAGGTGATCCGATCTAGCAGGATGCTGTAGACGTCCGCCCGCGTAAGAAGACCGTTATTTGGTCTGTCTCGTCTATTTGGTTTCTCTGGGTCAAGCAACAAAATAAACCAGATAGACCAGAGAACCAGAGAGACCTCGCCCGCCCTGCGCGGCTATCTCGCAGCCTGTGAGGGCTCCCGGTGGCCGATTTCTGGTATATTGAAAAAAAGGAACCTTGATCGTGGCACAGAAAACCGTCACTGTTTCGCTTCGTGATTGTACCCTTGCTGTGGGAGCGTTACTGTTCAGCTGTGGGCTCTTACTCCTCTGCGATGCCGACGCTGCCCTCACTGGTCGCCTCCTCATCGCAGGCTATGGCCCCGAGTTGCCTGTCGTGCAAGATCTGGCGAAGGCGTATGAGCGACTGCATCCCGGTACGGCAATCGACCTCGAATGGGACAGCACGGTGCGGGCCGTTCATCTGGTGAAAACCGGAGAAGCTCAGATCGCAGTGACCGATCAACCAGATCCTGCTCTCAGTGCCACGCAGATCGCGTGGGATGGCATCGCGGTTATTGTCAATTTCGCAAACCCCGTCAGATCAGTGTCCAGCGCCCAAGTCAGAGGACTATTTTCCGCACGGATCACCAACTGGTCTGAGCTGGATGGCGCCCCGGCCAGAGTGGAAGTGATTCCTCGCACGTCAGCAAACAATCTCACACCCGGCTTCCAGAATTCCCTGGGTCACACGGAACGGATGACGACATCCGTTCCCCCGGTTCGCTCCGATCAAAAAGTATTGAGTCTAGTGTCCGGGCGTGATGCTATGGTCAGCTACATTTCATTGGCGGCGGCGTTGAAAGCTCAAGAGGACGGCATTTCCATTCATATCCTGACGGTCGATCAGGTCGATCCGGGAGAAGCCACCGTGAAAAATGGGCGGTACCGTCTGCGCCGACCGGTCCTCATGCTCACCGCGACACAACCGGATCCGCTCACCGAATCGTTTCTCTCCTTCGTCCGCTCGGTTGACGGGCAGCAGTTGCTCCGCACCATGTTCGTCCCCGTCGAGCCATCGGTCCCTGCGACCGTTCCTTCAAACGTGCAGCAGCTCGATCATCCCTCACCGTCATCTTGATCACCATTGCCTCCTATCAACTTCTCCCTAGACAGGAGAACCCAACACAGGTAAGATTGAAAACATTACGGGTATATCTCCGCTATGGCCACAATCCTTGTTATCGACGACGAAGAATCGATCCGGAACCTCCTGAAGGAAGTCCTTGAAAGGGCCAACCACCGTGTGCTCCAAGCTTGCGATGGTCGGGAGGGCTTGACCCTCTACCAGCAGAACAAAGTAGACCTGGTCCTCATGGACATTCTGATGCCGGGAACCGACGGCCTCGAAGCTACCTTACAACTGACGCGGGAATATCTGGATGCAAAGGTCATCGCCATGAGCGGCGCACAAGGGGATAAGAACTTCCTCGACGTGGCTAAGCTCTTCGGCGCCCGCCGTGTTTTCGAAAAACCCTTCGACCTCGACAAACTTGTCCAAGCCATCAACGAAGAACTCGCCAAGTAGCGATAACGACCCAACCGAATTTCTTCAGCCTCATCATTTTTGTCAGCTTACAGTCGGTTCCCTCAGTCTTGCCGTCAGAAGATGCAAATGCCTGGCAATAGGACCGTCGTTTCGTCATGATTCTGGCAGGAAGAAAAGCGCGATGTTCGAAATGAGTGCTCGTACAAGACCGCTGGACCTGAGCTGCCTTATCCTCTGGATCGTGTTTATTCTTATGGTGGGGGTATTGCCCCTGAGCAACTTTGTGGGTCACTCGCACTGGGGATATATCAAGTGGGCTCCGACCGCTGAAGATATTCGTTCACCAAAATACCTTATCGACATCTTCTCCGACATTGTCGGGAATACCGCGCTCTTTTTTCCTCTTGGCTATTTTCTGAGTCGGCTGCTCACCTCTTCCAGCCCTTCACGGCAATTGCTCCTCGCTGCCGGGATCGGTGGCACGCTTTCACTCGGCATTGAGTTCTATCAAGTCTATTGCCACAACCGCTTTCCCTCAATCATCGACGTCATCACCAATGTGACCGGAACGCTCATGGGGGTCTACTTTACCCGCTCCAGGAAGAGCGCCTTGCCAACCCCGCAGAATCCGAGTCTCACTCCCAACCCACAGGATCGTACCCCCGCTCCTTAAGACAGCGCTGCACAAACTGCTTATAGGTATTGCTCGGAGGCGAGCGGCGAAAGAGCCCGCGCAGAAACCCTGCTGTCGCACCGCTGGCAGCGCCGACCATTGCGCCACGTCCCGGATGACCAACCACCGCACCACCCACTGCCCCGGCTGCAGATCCAATCGCGCCCCCTGCCGTGGTACTACCGGCGACCTGCCCGCTCTTGCCTTGACTCGCAGTCGCGCCGGCATCTTTGGCCATCTCACGACACTCGTCGATATCCCGATCCGCCACCTCCTTACCGACCTGCTGTGAATGGGCATTGGGATAGAGAATCGGTTTGGGTGCCGCACAGCCTGCGACAAGAAGCAGGATGATAAGAAAACTACGCGATTGAGCCATCACGGCCTCCGCCTCCCACCATCATCGCGACGGACGGATTTCGTTGACTCATCAACCTCCGCCGAGTTCTTTCCTCTCCAACGAATGCATCATCACCGGATCGTTGTATGCCACTTCGCTCAAGGCATCCATGATATGGAGCCTTTTCGTCGCGACCAACTCCTTGGCCTTCGCATAGTTCTTCGCAGTAAATCGAGCCACTGCCGGCTGACCGTTCACAATCTGACAAGCCAGGATCTCGCCGTTCACTTGCAGCGTGCCCCCCTGCTCAACTAGCGTTTTGGCCTGCGCCGAGGTAATGCCATGGAGCTGTGCGAACTCCTCCAATCCTCCCGTCTCAACCAATCGACCATCCGGCATGATGCAGAGTCGCTTGAAATGCAGAGACCAATCCTTGCGGAAGTCGATGTACTTGATATCGCCGCCCTTTGCCACGGCACGGTCCAGTGTGCGATAATCGATACCGAGATTTTTTTGATCGAGCTTCGCGGTCAGTTCCACAGGCAGTGTTCGGTGAAAAACCATGGCCGCCACCTCATCAAGCGGAATCCCTCGTGCCTGAGACAATTGCTCCGCCTCTGCAAACTGCATAAGATCCAACGTCCAAGTCTGTTTGGGAGCGGCTCCAGTTGGATCGATCCGACAGGCAAACAATCCCCGCGTCAGAATCCCGCCGACCTGGGGGTATACATACACCCCACCTTCGGTCAGCAGCTTGGCCATCTTCTCCAGAGGGACCCCGTAGCTTTCCGACAAGACTTTGGCATGCGCGGCCAGATCTTCCTGGAGTGTCATGGCGCAAGCCGTCACATTCCCTGGTGCTTCGAACTCAGAGTAGTCCTCAATGACGTTATAGAGGATCGTAGGCTTCCTCTTGTCAGGTTTTTTATTTATTTTAAACATGCGCTCCTACCAGTGATAAGTGATGCGTGATGAGGCTTGTGATCGGGCCCGATATACTGATTACCCATCACGCTGTCCGTACGGCGGCAGCGTCATCAATCGCCCATCTTCAATCGGTCCCCCAATGGTGAAATGATACAGTGACTGAATGGCTAAATTCTTAATCCCCACGATCTCATGGACCGGGTCGTCAAAGAAACAGCCGATCCCCGTACCTCGCACCCCTGCCGCCTCCGCCTCTAAATAGAGCACTTGCCCCAGCAGACCCGCCTCCCAGAATAGGCGTGGGTACCACCAAGCCCCTCCCTCCCGCAAGCGCCCTTCGAACTCGGCAATCATCCCCAGCGAGAAGGCGCTGTCTCCCGCAATCTCTTGGTGACAACTCACTTGCACCGCCGCCTTCTTCGCATCGCCTTCCAGCAACCAATAGAGCGGCAACGAGTCTGGACAGCCCGGCACCGGAGTCCAGATCAACTCCACATTCATCGACTGCTGAAGCGACGACAACTTCTCTCGATCGCGGACTAGGACATAGAGCCCCGGGGTCAACCCATCCACGCGATGCACGAACAGCAGAAGATGAATTGCGGGCTCCCATGGCAAAACATCCCACGGCATCGGCCGCTCCAGTTGAGGCAACTCCGCCGCAGGCATGACGCGACCCAACATCTGAAAGAATATGGCGGATGCGATTGATGTCCTGCCGTCAAAGGAGACTGCGCTCCGGCGTTGCCGAATGAGCTGGCCGGCGGACGGGCCACCATCGTGAAAAGTGAAACGTGAAACGTGAGACGTAACCGAAGTGGGAGTGGCGACAGACATGTGCTCATGAGAGGGTTTCCAACTCGCTGCCGCTACGTCATCAATAATCTCCCATGGCACCGGATCCTCCCGGCTCAAACGATTGGCTTTTCCGTGCCATGCCGCCGCCGCGAGCTTTTGGACTATCTCCAAATCTAGAAACAATGGGATGGCCGGCCTCGTATCCCATTTTACGGCTAACGTTTCACGTTTCACGTCCCACCCTGGCCACACTACCGCAAGGCAGTCCGGATGCTCCCGCTCCGCATGGATAAAGTCCTCTATACGATCGGTGCCCAATAGCGCAGCAACCTTGTCTCCGGCCACTCCATCCAACAGCGCCATATTCCAGCCGAGGGTCGCCGCGGCAATCCGAGCCGTTCCAATCGCGTGGCCCACATCATGATTACAATAACGAAAGGCGCGCTCGCCGTATTTCCACGATTCCCGCCAATGGATCGAGGTTAGCCCAATCAGAAACGACTGAGCAGGAAACGGCGCGAGGAGGCGAGCCATCTGATCGGCAGCAAACTCCGCACGCAGTTCGAGCCCATGTTCCTTCGGCGCATAGTGATAGAGGCCCGCTTTCAGATCCAGCCCATCCATCTGTGGCAACGCCAGATAACCTTCCGTCGGATGGAGATTCCCCGACGAGGGATTAATGCGCAAGGCCCACTGCATGTCCCCTCCCCGTTTCCACGCCGACAAGGCAAGGGCGAGTTCAAGAAACCGTGAGAGCGTCGCCACTGTGACCATCTTGGCCGGCACCATCCCCCGTTTATAGATCGCGTCATAGGGTGGAGAGACAGGCTCATCACCCAGCTTTAATAGCGGTAACGGGTTCAGAGGCGCCCCTTCGTATCGACGAAAGGGATCAGGTTGGTTCGCCCAATCCAGATGCCCGAGCGAGCGGGCATAGCGGTTGAAATGATGTTTGGTCTGGACGTGATAGCGGATCACGCGATCGATGGGATCGGTCGGTAAGGTCTCGACTGGTTCGCGGTACAAGGGGATTTCGGTGGCCATCGTATTAGTCAGTCACAGTCTACAGAGCAGCAGGAAGGAAAGTAAACGCACGCATTGACCTCCATTTCTCCACGCGCGTATGCTGCAGTCAGCATACGCCAAAGAAGGACCCATGCAATTCGATCCCGCTCTTGCCGCTCAGCAGTCATTCAGCCGAGCAGACACCGACGATGAACTCGGTGTCGACTGGGATGAGGCCGCCGAGGCTGAAGCGACCTTTTCTTCGAATGCCGGCGCCACAGCCCGAACGGCCTATGAAGAACTCCTTGCTCTCGCCGCCCGCTATCCCAACGCGCATTCCTTTCAAGCCTTCTGTATCTTCATCACTTGGCAGCAGGTGACGGAAGAGACCATTGCCCATCATTTTCAGACAGGCCTCCGGCTCTGCGAAACATTTCTGGCTTCTCCTGATGGCAGGCATCGCGCAGACGTCGAGCAGATCACCGAACTCTATGGTTCATTTCGTGATGGATTGGGGCTCGATGAAGAGGATGAGATTCAAGTCGAATTTAGAAAAGACACGCCGAAGGGGGGAGACTGACCGAACTCGTATCTCGTGAAGCATCGTTCGTATCTCGCTTCACGTTTATCCGTCTTGTCCTGCGCTTCACGAGGAACGCTTCACGAAGAGATGTCAGACGCCGACAAACATCGCGCGCGTATTTTTCTTCATCGCGGCCAGCTGACGCAGGCCAGAGCGGCCTACCAACAGGCAGTCGAAGATGATTGCCTGGCCAAGGATCACCGCGCCCTCTCCGATTCGCTTGGCAATCTGGGCAACGTATGCGCACTCTCTGGCGACCTTGATCATGCAGAAGCCTGCTATCGGGAAGTCCTGACCATCCAGCGCACGGAACGGGATCAGCACGCCATCGCGCACACGCTGGCGAATCTCGGTAACCTATACGTTGGGGCCGGCACACCTGAAAAAGCCCGCCCCTACTATCTCGAAGCCCTCGACATCCTCATACCCTTGAACGATTACCGGGCGCTCGGCATCCTCTACCATAACCTCGGAATGGAGGATGCCCGCCGGGCACAGTGGGATGAAGCCACCGCATACTTCACCCAGGCCCTTGATGCGCATCGCATCGTCGGCAATGAGGAAGGGCTGGCACTCACCTATAGTCAGCTAGGCAAAATGTTTCTGGATGTTGGCGACGTGCGAAAAGCGGAGAAATGTTTCAACAACGCGTCCGAACATTTCATCAAGCTCGGGAACGCCCCGGGCGAAGCCGCGGTGCTGCGCCTGTTAGCTGACGTGTATATCCAAGTTGCCGATCGAGTGTCGGCCATCCGTTGCCTCGAACGCGTCGTGTTTCTCGCCACGCACTACAATCTAACGGAGTTGAACCGTGACCTGGAGTCGCTGAGCCATATCCGTCAATCTGTCCTTCGCCCCTAAGTCCTACATCTTCTTGGTTCCATACCAGTCGCCCGGCGGAATCACGCATCTTACTGGACAGATTGAAATCCTCTGGTAATGTGAGGGCTGTCACACCTGTCCATCAAGTCTCAGCTCCCAATAGCCGACAGGATACTGACACAAACTTCGCAGCAGGTTGGGAAATTGCTCGTCTATATTCTCTTGATCATGCTCATGGCTGCACTGCCCTCCCCGATTCACGCCGCAGACCCCACACCTCAGATCACGGTAGGGACACAGGAAGTCGGCCTCTCGGTAGGATATCTCTTGCCTCATCGTCTCACACAAGACCACACTACGAAGCAGCAAGGAGTTGCCTTTATGCCCTCCTGGATGATGACGCTGAGCGATCCTATCGGCAACAGCTGGTATCAAGGTCAAGTCTCGGTCGGCGCCGAGATGGTCTATATCCAGTTCCAGGAACCATTCGTCACGCACGGCGTCGGCTTCGCCCCGAAAATCAAATATACCTTCGTCGCACTGGATCGGATCCGACCCTATGCCGAATTCGCCGGAGGCCCCTTCTGGACCGATCTCGCCGGAAAGATCCCGGAGGAGTCCGGCCAGTTCAACTTTGTCTTGATGGCAGGATTCGGATTCTCCTATTTCCTGACCGATCAAGCCGCACTCAACGCCGGCTATCGATTTAATCATATTTCCAATGGCGGCACGCAGTACCCGAACCTCGGACTCAATGCCAGCCTTCCCTATGGCGGCTTCTCGTTCTATTTTTAAGGAGAGGGCACCATGACGCATCATCTTTTCCGCTGGACGCTCATGGGGCTTGTTGGATTAGCCTCCACGACTCTGGGTTGTACCAGATGGATCGATGTCATACCCTCCTCGACGCTTCAGCAGGAGTCCATTACGCGTTCGATCTCCAACGATGAGCGGGTTCCTCTCGTGATGGATGGGTTCCGCATGACGCAGAATGGTGCTCCCCAGAATCCTTCGACTGAGATAGAACGCCGCATCTTGAACACGGTACAAGAGACCCGCCTCTTTTCGACACTCGTCCCGCTTGGAGGGAATGTTGATTCCCTCGGCAATAAAGTGGTGACCGCCCGAATCACCTTCGATGAAACGGTCGAGCCTCATTCTGGAGCAGCAGCCTGGAAGGGGTTTGTCATCGGAGCGTCTATGTTTCTCCTCTCGCCAGTGATCGAGCTTGACTATGACTATGCCGCCCAGGCCAGCCTCGAACTCGAACGCTGGGACGGCCAGGTGAAGCGCTATGAGGCGCGCTCGGCTGGTACGGCACACTATCATTTGTTCGGCGCCACGCCGATTATGATCGGCGAGCTCAAGGGACAAGTCACGGAAGCCTGTCTGACTGAACTCATGGATCAGCTCGTTCGAAACACCAACTTCTATATGGCAAGTAACACCCCCCTACCGGACTCGCGCATTCTCTCTGTGACCGTGAATGCACGGACACCCCTGCGTTCCCATGTTTCTCTTTCCGTTGTTCCCGTCTCAACCGCGCCGATACCATAAATAGGATCTCTCCCCTGCCTCAACTCCACTCTGGCCGACCCGGCTCCTTCAATGCTATAGTGGCCCCACCACGAGGGAGCCTTGCACGATGGATATTGATGCATTTCGGCAAATGGTCGCCAAGAATCCAAAAGGATTTCTCGGGCGCTATGGATTGGGCAATACGCTTCTCCAGGAAGGCGGGATGCTCGAAGAGGCCGTTGAACATCTCCGCGTCGCTACGCAGCTGGACCCAACCCACGTCGCCTCACACCTGGGCCTCGGGCGTACCCTGATCTCCCTGGGGCGAAAGGACGAGGCCAGACCGGTGTTGCAAGCCGGCATCGACGCCGCACGCTCCGGTCGATCCAACGGAGGCGTGGACTTAGTCCCTGAGATGCAAGCGTTGCTACAGACATTGGGCTAACGAATTGGATCGTGATGGAGCAAGGAGCGCCCCATGAAGATTGAAGAAGCCAGACAGCGAATCGAATCGGCAATGACGCAGTACGGGGCACAGGCTGGGATGGCGATCGATCTTGTGATCAACGAGGTGCGCTCCGATCTCGGGGCTGCCACGGCCAATGAATTGATCGACGAGTTCGACCTCGAACTGCAATACAATATCGCGCCGTTAGAGTCGGATCACTCCAACAGCTAAGCCAGGGGCATACGGCCTAACGCATTTCATTTAGGGCGCTCAAAAAGCTTCTTCAACAAGGCCGCAGGCGAGTCGAAACCGGAG
>PLBR01000228.1 GCA_003135435.1 Nitrospira sp.
CTGGAATCGGGAGTAAAACCGGGAGCGAACCGGGAGTGAAACCGGGAGTAGAAAACCCGAACCGGTGGGCTCGCACGGAACAAGATTCACCGCCGACTCCCCTCACCTCGCACCGTCCTGAACGTCTAGAAAGCCCTGAGAGGGTTTTATGGACAGAGATGACGGCCAATGGTCACTCTCGCCATCCCACACGCGCCTGAGAGCCTTGACACTCCTGCCTGAACGGCCTAGCTTTCCCCCATGTCAGATTCTAAGATCAAATCACCTATTCCGGCAGCTGCAGCCATTCAATGGAGCACGGCGGCCCCCACTCAACCTGGCTGCTACTGGTTTCGGCGTGACCCCCCATCTCGAGACATCATGGTTCAGGTTCGTGAGACTAATGGGGAGCTGACCGTCTGGTGGCCTGATAAAGACCAACCGGTGGCGAAACTCAGGGCCCATTGGCGTGGCCCGATCCCCCCATCGACGGGACTGAGAAGCCCATAGACAATCACATCGCCCTGCTCGGCTGACGATGAATCTCTGTTATGAAGTTATGACGGCTCCTACCGGTCAGGATCAACGAACCGGCTATTAACCTTCACAGTCTGCGCCATTCGTTGACGCAGAAGCTCGCCAGGGCTCGCACGTATCCACCCATACAGAACCGGCTGCTAGGGCATGCGATTGGGAAGTCCGTTGAGGAAAAGACCTATATGCACTCGCTGGAGTTCAGCGTAAAGGAACTGAGTGAGGTGCTTGAAAAGATCCAACTGCCATTCATGTTATAATACCTAGTTGAATAATTTCCCTTTCATGAACCAGAGGTCATAACATGTCACTTACCGTTGCTGAAGCAGAACGATCAATCATTGCCGAATGGCGCACTTGGTCAACCCACCATGACTCATACACTGTCTCAGAAATGTTGATCTTTTTTAGCCATCTACAGAAGAGCGGATCAGCTCTTCTTTCGTTCAGACACAGTGGGCCTGATAAGTGGCAACCTGTGAAAGGGTGGTTACAGAATTACGAGGCTAGGCGAGCAAAGATGAACAGGGGAAATAGATAATCCATTCCCTCTGCAGTTCTTGAAGCCTCCCGATTTCTTGTGATAAAGTAGGCCCCATCATGGACCGATTCAGCGCCCTCGACCTCATTATCAAGAATCTTCTCGCATTCCTTGTCGATGTCCTCAAAGAATTCAAGTGGCAACTCACGCTTCTGGTCCTCGCGTTGCTGTTCAAGAGAGCTATTGACAAGAAGTTGGGCGAAATCGGGAGTGTTGCCTGGAAAAGCGGCGTAATTAGATTCAGAAAGCCAGGTCTTCCCAAGACCCGCGCATCCCGTCAGCTCAACCCAACCGTTTCCCTACGTGGCACGATTCGTAGCGTAGGTCGCGCCTTGGGCGCTCGCCTGGATATGCTCCAGCCCCCTCCCCCGCTTCCAGTGCAGAGCACCATAACCACCCCGCCGTGTGGAACGCTCCGCATCAATGTGTTCGATACCGTCCGCGTGGGCGGCTCGGCTTCCTGTTCCGGCACGCTCTCGTAACGTTCTCCTAGACTCACCAGTCGGGAACTTGCGCCTCTTCCAGCAGCCGCCTAGAATTGGCTCCCTACGAGGTCTCTTCTCGATTCGTCCCTTTCGTCGGTTGCCTGTGCAATGGCTTTTGGGGGGCTGGCATGTCTAATAAAGTAGATGTTTTCAACGAGACGGACTTGCTACGCAAGGGCAAGCTGCTTAGCCAGGCACTCAAGGCAAGTCTCCCTCCTCGGATTGACCCGGCTACAATTTCAACAAAGGCTAAGATTCCGTTCAAAGCATTGTGCGTGAGAGAGGTTTTGCTCTACCGCGTGTCTGAATTGGCAGAGGCTGCACTTCGATGTTATGAAGAAAGCCAACTCGTAGCCACTGCTACCCTTTCAAGGGCGCTCATGGAATCCGTTGCCCTCTCGTACTGGTTGTATAAAGAGTTGCAGCATACATTGGATAGGGGAACGAGTGACAAGATCAATGAATTTTTAGGGAAAGCGTTAGTCGGGACACGGAACGAGACAACTCCATTATTGGCACACAATGTGATGAACGCCATTGATGTTGTAACGGTCGATATTCCTGGATATAGGAGTCTCTATGAGGAGCTTTGCGAGATTGCACACCCAAATTGGGGAGGCGGTCTAGGGGCATATGCCGAGCTGAACACAGAAGAAGTATGCTATGAGCTTGGATTGGCTTGTTTACCTCGCCCTCTTATCTTGGGTCCCATAGTAACTGCTCTAGAATTTTTCCTTACCTTCTATGACGGGATGATCCCTTATCTAAAACAGTTTGCTGTGTTGTGTGAAAAGGAAATAGCGCAGTGATAGAAAAACGCCCCACACGCGACACCATATCTATCGAAGAAGCGACCGTCTCCAATATGGTAGCCATTGTGTTTCTATCTCTCTGGGCGGTTGGCTGTTCCAACCTAGGGGCTCATTCTGAGCAATTGAGAGGGTGGGTACGACATGATGGGAAGCCCAACCTCTTGGTTTTTGTGCCTGGCTTCAATTCCTCGAAAGACGAAGCTTGGGGCTCGTTCATTCCGCTGATCAAAAAAGACAAAGATTTCAATGAATACGATATTTACGCGTACGGTTACCCACAACAGGTTTGCGGTCAAAAAAACGACATCCGCGATGTCGGTGCGCACCTTAAGTCGATCCTGATGGAAGAAATTCATGCATACGACACGACAATATTTGTAGCCCACAGCATGGGAGGGTTAGTAGTCTTGCATGCCCTTCTTGAATTAGATGGTAGCGATTTCAGACTAGTCAACAATAAAAGTTTACTAGTAATGAGCCTTGGAACTCCATACTACGGGGCTACGATGGCTAGTGTATTCGGGGTCCTCTGTCGGAATCCTCAAGGCGCAGCGATGCAGGTCCTGAAGAAGGAGGGTGCACGACTAATGCAAGACTGGCACCAAAGATTTAACAAACCAGCGGCTGAAGCTGACAGAAGGACGGCCAATATCCCGGTGCATCCTTTCTATGGGCTGAATGATGAACTTGTTGAGCAGGCAAGTGCTTGCGGTATAGATCCTGGCATCTGTGAGAGCCTTGATGGAGATCACTCCTCGATCGCAAAACCGCCAGATCGAGAGCATCTTACTTACAGAAAACTACAATCCTTGAAGGATAAGGCCGGAATTAAGTTATCTGGACAGGAGTCAATCGACCTCGATGATTTAAAGGTACATGTATTATTTGAATGCGATTATAAGCCCTTCATCAATATGATACCTCCCGAGGGAGGACCAAAGGTTGCAATGTTTTTTGCGAGCTCGCCTTCTATTCGCCACACTTCCACTATCCAAGACTTAGGTATCCCTGGACAAGCAAATCTGTTCTCTGACCCAGAGAAAAATGGTGGTCGCGGCCATGTATGTCAGATTACAAATTACGAAAAGTATCCAGTACTTAATATAGAGCTCGATTTTGAACTTCGATTCAAGGAGCCGATTTACAACCCCGGACAACCAGTTACGGGCGGGGCAATCAAATCCACGATTCCATGGACATCCATAATCGAAAAAGTAGAACCCAATGAAAAGTTCGTTTTCTATTTAATAAATGCTAGCGACTGTTATCTGGAGGCCGACACGCCTGACTGGATGTATTTTCGGCGCCTCGGAGAGTTCCAGACCCGAACGGTTAGATTATCGACTATACGTGGTCGCGGTACGCTGCACTTCGGACCACAGAAGTATCCCATACTCCCCAAGATGTTGAGCTGCCTTTAGCATAGTGGAATCCTCAATGTTCTCGCCATAAAATTACGCCCCAAGCCAGCCCCCGCAACCATGAACCGCAATCAGGCACTCGTCAAGCAAGGCTGGTGCTGGTGGTATCGGAAGTATGCGCCAGGGGACGCTGTTCTCGAAGGGTTGGAGAAGGACGCACGAGACGCGAAAAAAGGCTTGTGGGCGGATCCGCAGCCGGTGCCGCCGTGGGTCTATCGCAAGGCAAGGCGGGGACAATCACTAGACTTGTCAGACCTTGTGCCGCTCGATGCTGAGGCTGAAGGAATTGCGTCTACTCGTGGTCCGCCACTCTTGGGAGCTATCGAGAGAGACTCCGCGTCCTCTGCCTCACCCTCTCCCTATCCTGTCATCGGTAACCACAAAAGCCACATTTACCACCGACCAGACTGCCCGAATTACAGCCAGGTTGTACCACGGAATCGAATAGCGTTTACTAGCGCAGCAGAAGCGGAGGCAGCGGGGTATCGGTTGGCAGGGAATTGTCCATAGATGGCACTCGACCATTACGTCTCTCGCGTTCATCTCAAGAAGTTCTATTCGACTAATCTCGGAGACTTGCTCTACGCGATCAGGAAGAAGGATCTCAAAGCCTTCACCCCAAGGGCTGAAGACATTTGTAGAATCGAAGAAGGTAGCACCAACGCCTATCTACGAGAAGATCGTATAGTCGAAGAATTCCTGAAAGGGATCGAACCGAAGTACTCCGCTTCGGTAGAAAAGCTGGAAAACGACAAAATAGATTCAGAATGCATATATACGATCGCTGGCTTTGTGGCTTTCGTTAGGTCCTGCGCGCCAGCAGGTATGCGAATCGGCTCTCGCCTTCTTCAAGGTGCGGTTGAGATGGAAGCGGCCATCCTCGATTCTAAAGGGTTGTTTCCACCTCCTCCGCCTGAACTCGCTGGAATGAACCTAACGGAGATCCTCAAGCGAGGAATTGCCAAAGTTGATGTGGATCCAAAATTTCCACAGGCCATAGGCATTTCTTCCCTGCTTAAGAATCTTGCGATGTTTGGCAATTTCCACTGGGAGATCCTGCGCAACACAATTGAGGATAGCCCATTCTTCACAAGTGACTATCCTGTTGCCATTGAAGCTGGGCGTGACCCAAACATGTTGAATCGAATTGTTCCGTTGTCCCCAAATCTTGCAATCCGAATACTTCCAGATCGAAGCATTCGCGGGCAACAGGCCGATTACACATTTTCCAATTTCAGCTATCGGCACAGAGTACTTACGCGGAGTGAAGTCGCTCAGGTCAATAGGTTAATTGTTCGGTGTGCGGAGGACTTGGTTTTGTTTTGTGAGAACCACCATTGGGTAGCTAGTTTCGTTAAAAAGAGTAGCCGGTTTGGCATTGATCTACGCACCCATAAGCAGCCCCAAGGAACTGGAATGATAATGTTCTACCAGGAAGAGGTAGTTGAGATGCCGGAACAGAGAGGCCCTGGGATCCTTGAATAGCATCACACTTGCGCCGCCGGGAGCGTATGTAAGGCTAGCCGTCGGGTTCCCTTTTTGCCACCCCCGCCTGCCGAACAAGCCCCGGTGTTGCATAGGTGAGTCCATCAATCATCTGGTTTATGACCATGTCTGCGCCTCCTCTCACCCGCTGATTTGACGCCCACTTAGCGCATCATAATCTGACAGGATTTGTAGACAGTGCTCTTCCTTGCCTTGAGAGGCTGATTGCGCCCTCTGGGGGCTCACATGTTGATTAACTTTCCTGCCCAGGGGCAGGTGCCGGATACTGCTGACGCTTTGGATGCTTGTAGGAGAAAAGGAGAGCATGGCCAGGTGAAGAGTAGCGACTTTGACTAGGGGTCGGGCGCTTCGGACACCAGGCTGGAGGACATGGAATGCAGAGGCCCTTGGGATTGTTCTCGTCTTTGAAAACACTCTCGCGATTGGTTATGAAGCCCATTTGTCTGACATTCGAGCCATTGTTTTATGCCAAGTGGGTAGAAGCTTTTGAATTTATATCAGGCAATCCAATGCGCGACAGGAAGCTAGCGAACCTCTGCGAAATATCCTCTCGGTATAGCGCTGATAGAGTGCAGACGTAATTGGACTCTTTTAGCTGAGTAAGATAATTAGCATTAGTTGAGAAATAATGCTTAAAGTCGATGACTGAATGGACGAGTTGTATGGTTTGCGGAAACTCAAGGTAATGGTATCGAGGCCTATCATTGCTCCGAAGATAGTTGCCAGGAGTTTTCTTCTTGTTAATACCTTCCATGGAAATGTTGAGCTCTGATAGATGCTCACCTTGATAGACGTGCTCTGCATTGTAGAGAGGGGCGACTAAGACTGAGATCAGCATTTTGTCCTTAATTTTTTTCTCAATCTCACGGTGATTCTTGTAATCCTGTTCAAGGTCGCAGTCTTGAGTAAGGACTATCACCAACGGGAACACGATTCTGGAAACTTCTATAGTACCCTCCTTTTCGATGACATATTCGACACAGTCCACGTCACGAACAATGTCTCCCTGACAGATCCTCTTGGCTTCCAGCTTGTCAACTCTGAGGTTCATGGGAAACCTTTGCCCTAATCACAATTCTGCGAGGCTTCGCGAGTCCATACGGAGTAACGGTGGATACTGATTCGGTACCGACCTCGGCTGACTCCAGAGGCGTTGATACCGATAAGGTACCGGACGTCGAACAGCTTCCCGTGGTACCACCCTCGGCTGATTCCAAAGGTGTTGTTATTGCTTCTAGGGTCACAATTGCGGTGGTTGTCTGCTTACCTCCGACATACTCCTCGGAGAACGGCTTCTGCTCTTCACTCATTCATTTTTCCCCTTAGAGCGTTTGTAATACTCATCTCGAAAAAATCTTGGATACATTCATGATATTTGTTTAGGCTGATCGCAATCTCAGCAGGTTCAATTGGGCCTTGATGATATGCATCTAGATCTAAAGTAAATAGTTTTTTCCTGATCTGAGCTGGGAAGTCCGGGTTATGCATTCCGAACTGATATCGGAGGCTAAAATCATCAAAAGCGAATTCAAGATTGTGAAATATGCGGGAAAGAGTTGCCTTGTCTTTAGGAAACTCGAAAAGGGCTAACATATGAGGATTAATGTATTCTGCCCACTCCAAAGGATTCCCATCTGGAAATTGAATCTTATTGATATACCGCAGCCCCATCCGCGAAGGTTGCGCCTCTTTGAATACCTCGAAGAAAACGTTGAGCAAGCTGACAAATTCATCTCGAACCAGCTCAAATGTTTCATATTTGCTGCGGGTGAGAAAAACGGCTCCTGGTAACAGGACAAAAGTTTTGTCACGGTTACGGCCATGAAAATGCCATTCAGTGCAGGACGTTTTCTTGGCCGTCACTTCCTGATTCGGTGCGATTTGTAACTCTTGAGCGATTGCATGCCTGGGTTCGCCTATCGGGAAGTTGGTAAGTATTGCCTGGCTCAACTTATGGGGGAGAGACGATTCTATACCGCTTAATGGCGAAATGAAGTCAACGCGAGCGATTACCTGATCAACATAATTTCGTTTATAGATGACACCATCATATGATTGAGCACCGTTGGTCATGAGCTTCCCCCTAAGAATTCCAAGAAGAGTAGAGCGGCATAGGGCATACTGTCAAACAAGAACGGCCCTAGACATACGCTGAATTGGGGTGGATAAAGCATCTTCCTATCGCCCTGAATTTCCCAAATAGGATGGTGTATTGCCACATAGGTTTCAAGGTCTCGGTTTCAGTAATTGTGTAGCCTCGTCGTTAGATACGCAACCAGCACGCCTGGCCATGCTCTCCTTTTCTCCTACAAGCATCCAAAGCGTCAGCAGTATCCGGCACCTGCCCCTGGGCAGGAAAGTTAATCAACATGTGAGCCCCCAGAGGGCGCAATCAGCCTCTCAAGGCAAGGAAGAGCACTGTCTACAAATCCTGTCAGATTATGATGCGCTAAGTGGGCGTCAAATCAGCGGGTGAGAGGAGGCGCAGACATGATCATAAACCAGAAGTTTTGTGGACTACCCGGCATTGGCGAGCAGCTTCTCGCGAATTTTCCCTCGTAGTAGATCTTTCGTCATCTCAGATGGTGAGACAGGGTGTGCGTTAGTACGATGGTTAAGTCATCTTTGGAAGTTTGGTAGCTCCTCAGTAGCCGGCCAGGCTAGGCCATTGAATTTACATGGCCATTCTTCCGGCCCGCTGATACGCAATCACAACGCCAACGAACTGGCGGTAGCGTGATCCGCATCCGGCATGAACCGTGGCCTGCAGATTCGAAGGTTGATTAAGGAGAAATTTGCAATTCGATTTTTGTAATTGGTTTCCCGCTTTTTGGCCATTCTTTTTGAGGTTTCCAGCGTCCAATCTATTCGTGTCATTTCTATGCTTTCGAGCCTTTGGGGATCATTGTTAGCACCAAATAGGCACTCGTGTTTAACACTGACGTGACGTCTCCGTAGAATACGACGGCACCTTAAACGAAAGCAGGATGACGACGACGGTAGTTTATCCCGAAGGGGGTGGACCGAGTAGCTGGCCTCCGTGGCTAATCTGTTGACGTGCTGACACGTTGACGGGGGGAGGGCAAGTGGCGCGGTGGCGGGCTCGGATAGTACTCCCAAGAGAACTCACGGCCATCGTGAACGTGAATCAGCCGGATACCTGCGGGTTGTGCCAACCGCCCTCGATCAGCCGATTCGCTTCGCGCGGGCCCCAGGTGTTTGGCTCGTACTCGTGCAACGGCAGCGGGGTTTCGAGAATCGGCTGCACGACATGCCAGGCGGCTTCCACCCCGTCCCCGCGGGCAAAGAGCGTGGCATCACCCTTCATGGCATCTCCAAGTAGACGCTCATACGGCTCCGTCTCATCGCCGGAGCAATGCCGCGCGACCAGTTCTATTCGCTCACCCACCATCGCCTCTCCCGGAACTTTAGTATTGGTGCCCAAGGCGATCATTACGTCGGGACTGAGCCGGAAGCGAGCATAGTTCGGGAACGGTGGTTCGACCTCGTCCAACACAGGCCAACATGGCGGCTTGAACTCGACCAGAACTTCTGTGGCCGTGACAGGTAGGCACTTGCCAGTGCGCACATAGAATGGCACTCCGGCCCACCGCTCACTGTCAATGTAGAATCGGAGCGCTGCGAACGTCTCGACCTGGGAGTCAGGAGCCACGCCGCCCTCGCGGCTGTAGCCATGGAACTGTCCTCGCACCACATCCGAAGGAATGAGCGGCCGGATCATTTTGAGGACGTTCACCCGTTCCTTCCGAATAGATTCATGATCCCTACCGGACGGCTGTTCCATCGCCAAGCAGGCAATCACCATCAACAGGTGATTTTGCACCACATCGCGAATCGCTCCCACCTCCTCATAGAACCGGCCTCGACCAGCCACTCCGAACCGTTCGGCCATCGTGATCTGCACGCGCTGGATGGAGTGCCGGTTCCACCCCGCCTCAAAGAATGGATTGGCGAAACGGAAGTAGATCAGGTTCTGGACCGGTTCTTTCCCGAGGTAATGATCGATGCGGAAAATGGCTTGATCTGGGAAATAGTTGAGGAGCGTGCGGTTAAGCGCCTGCGCCGAGGATAGGTTTCGCCCGAAGGGTTTTTCAACAACCACGCGGGCCCCGTTGATGCAGCCTGACTTCGCGAGCCCTTCTATGACGGTCGTGAACAGGCTGGGAGGAATGGCCAGATAATAGAGGGGTCGTGCGGCAGAGCCGAGCACCTTGCGCAGGCGTTCAAAGGTGGCTGAGTCTTGGTAGTCGCCGCTGACATACCGAAGCAATCCAAGCAGACTGACGAAGGCCTGGGGATCTATGCCGCCGTGCTTCTCAAGACTCTCGCGGACCTTGGCGCTTATTTGTTCCGGCGTCCGCTCGGTCTTGACGACCCCAATGACCGGTCCCTTGAGATGGCCCCGGCGCACTAACGCCTGCAGGGCAGGAAGGATCTTCTTCGCTGCGAGATCGCCGGTGAACCCAAAGACGACGAGCGCGTCCGACGTTTCGGCGGCCATATTCATGTTCCTTCCGGTCCAGCGTCCCTCTCCGCATGCCCATCGAACACATACCACTAAAAGGACAAGGTGATCATCCGGGCGGTGACCTGCACGACTGGCTCGACGCGGAACGAGAGATCGTGAGTCATGCACTCCAGACCTGCCCCCAACACTGTCTGGACCACGGTCTCACGCAGTCGTTCCCGCACAGAGGTGCCACGGAGGCCTGTCACTGCGGCGTTGGCGCGGAACCAGTTGTGTCAGCCTCAGGAAACGGCCGACCATCCCTCTTAGAAGTTGGATCTATGGCGTTCAAAGGATCATTATGCTTCAGCGTCCCAGTGGACATATGGTTATGCCACTGGGCGAACCGGTCGGCTTCTTCAGCTGCCGACCCATACACTTTGATCATGCCAGCAAACTGCGCTTCAAGATCGAGTTTGTGCCCGTTCCCCTTCGCATCGCGCGCTATGCTTGGGTTTTTTCGATACTCTTCCAACGTTACCTCCAAGTCCTTTCCATGTAGCCTGAGCATGGCCGCTTCTTTTTTATACCAGTCCTCCAATGCATAGTGATCACCTTTGGCAATCAGACCGACAGGAGGACTCGGGATCAAAGGGCAGTCGTCAGGGGGACGCGCGATTGTCGAGCAGCCGACTAACCATCCCAGCAGCAATCCGAAGAGAACGCCAAACCGAATCCATCGCTCCCAAATCTGCATGATTCCCTCCTGGTAAAGACGAAAAATGTTTATAGGTCTGAGACAGTCTGCTGTCGGCTACAATCTTCGCGACAGCAGGCTTCTCCGCATCGCTCCCGTATTAGTCAATGACATCTTACTGCATCAGGGAGCGGTGTTTGGCGGCCAATTCTTCATTGCACTTCGCATCCTTCCTAAAGTCTTCTGCAACGGCGCACAAACGGGTGACGTGCTCCGCCACCGTTGACTTCCCGGAGTACGCGGATGGAAACTTTTGGTAGTAGTCGGCTTGGAAGTCCTAATCTTGTGCCTTGGTCTTGTTCAACTGAGCCTGTTCCTCATCGTACATCGCCAGCTAATGATGATCTGTCGCGTTTTTGCTAGGCAGACTCTCAATAGAAGCTTGCCCCCGCAAAACTTTGTATCCCTCCGCACCGCCAGTAGGCTGAATCCATCCGTACGCAACTTTCGAGTTGTCCAGAGCAGCGCCTAGCAGAACCACCCTGTCTTTTTACCAAATCGGCCACTAACGCCGCTTGCCGCAGGGTTTTCACGAACCGGTCCTCGAGACACACGAAGTAGCCAATGGATAGATCACGACCGTCGCGTGAGGGTCCTGCGCTCGCATATAGGCAAGCGGCAGGACAAACAGTGACTCTTGTCGACCGCATAGATCCTTACGTTCTACATATGTTCTCTCTTGAGTGCTCGTGATTGATGAGCGCGCGCCACCCCCTGACCCCGGCGTATGGTCATAACATGGCTCGAACCCATGGTCGCTTGTGGTGTCCTCAATGCGGGCGCCAAAGTCGAGTTTCGCAGTTAGCCGGAAGGGACCTCCTCCTGAGCCGAAGTGTCGGCTTAGCTTGTCCGACTCAGATGGCAGTAATTCGGCCACGGACGGCACAGCGTTTATTTGGATCATCTCCAGCAACGGGGCAGGATATACTCCGAACCAGATGAGCAATGCCGTCAACAGGGCCAACACGAAGCCACTGGCAAGGACGACTGGTTGGATGGATGCCTCGCGCTCGGGTGAGGCGGAGTATAGCGTAACGATGATGCGCAGATAGTAGAAAAGACCGATTGCGCTGGTTATGACCAGGATGATGATGAGCGACCATTTCGTGGCCGAGGCTCCTGCCGTGAGCACATAGAACTTGGCCAGGAAACCCATGGTGGCGGGAATGCCGGCGAGCGAAAGTAGCATCACGGTGAAGATGCCGGCAATGAGCGGACGGCGCCAGAACAACCCTTGGTAATCGTCCAGACGATCGGCATCGCGGCTGGAGTTAGAGAGAACCGTCACAACCCCGAAGGCGCCGAGTGTGGTCACTGTGTAGGCCACAAGGTAGAAGGTAACCGCCTCAACGGCCATATTTCCACCTGCCGTAAACGCCACCAGCATGTAGCCGAAATGTGCGATGGACGAGTAGGCGAGAATGCGCTTCACATTGGTTTGCCATAGCGCCAGCAGATTGCCGGCGATCATCGAGGCCACCGCGATGATCACGAACACGACATAAACCGCGCGATACTGGTGCATGCCTGAGTGGTAAAAGAAGCGCAACAGCAGCGCAAAGATCGCGGTCTTGGAGGCGGTCGCGATGAACGCGGTGACCGGAGCCGGCGCGCCTTCGTAGACGTCAGGTGTCCATAAGTGGAACGGAGCTACCGCGAGCTTGAAGCCGATCCCCGTGATGATCAGCACGATCCCCGGAATTAGAAACGCAAGATGTGACGTGACGGCTGAGGCTGCGGCGACTCGCGAGAACTCCATTGTGCCGAGATCGGCGTAAACGAGCGCCATGCCGAACAGGAGAAAGGCCGAGGACGACCCTGCCAACACCAAATACTTCATCCCGGCTTCAAGCGACTGCTTGCGCTCTTTCAGATAGGCGACCATGGCGTAGAGTGAGATGCTCAGAATCTCAAGCCCCAGGAAAAAAGACATCAAGTGGCTGCTGGCAACGAGCACCATGCATCCCAGGGTGGCGAGCAGCAGCAGCACATACAGCTCTTCGTGGTGGCCCTCTTGCTGCTCAAAGTATTGGTATGACAGGACTGCGACCACCAATGCGGATGCGATGATCACGCCCATATAGAGCAACGCATAGTGATCCATGATCAGCAGCGCGGTCACGTGTCGCGGCACGTATGGGGTAACCGTCAGAATGGACATGAACGCGATGACAAGCCCCGCAATGGTCAGCCCCGCTGTCAGCGTGTGATGGCGTCTGAATGCGATGGCCACCATCACGAGCATCGACGTACCGGCGATCAGGATGAGCGGGAATAGAGAGAGACAGTCCGCGCGCGTCACGATATCATCTCTCCTGCCAGATCACGGCCGGAAGGTTGGCGCTGCGTTGCAACTGGTGCATGGCCGACGCGAAGGTGTTCAACACGGGCTGCGGATACAATCCCAGCCAGAGCAGGCCCACGATCATGGGCGCGACGATGAGTCCTTCACGCGGCGAGAGGTCCGGAAGCTGCCAGCGCTGGGTGTTCTCTCCATGAAACACGCGCTGCACCAGACGAAGGGCATAGAACGTCGACGCCAGAATCCCAACGGCGGCCACAACGGTGATCCCAACGCTGATTTGATACGAGCCCAGCAAGACCAGGAACTCGCCGACAAAATCCCCCAGTCCCGGCAGGCCCAGCGACGCCAGGGCGAAGAAGAGCGCCGCGCCGCTGAGGCGGGGCATCGTCGTCCACAGCCCTCCCATCCGGTCCATGTCGCGAGTGTGGGTGCGTTCTTGGAGCGCGCCGACCATAATGAACAGCGCCCCTGTGCTCAGGCCGTGGCAGATCATCGTCATCACCGCGCCCTGCAGGCCGAGCGAGTTCCAAGAAAAGATGCCAAGGAGGACAAAGCCGAGGTGACTCACGCTGGTATACGCCACCAGGCGTTTCAAATCGGTTTGCGCGAAGGCCATCACTGCGCCATAGACGATCCCGATCACGGCGAGTATGAGCGCGATGGGCGTGAATTCTTGGGCGGCGTTCGGAAAGAGCGGCATGACGAAACGCAACAACCCATAGGCGCCGGTCTTCAGCAGCAGGCTAGCCAGGATGACGCTTCCGGCCGTAGGTGCTTCCGCGTGCGCGTCCGGGAGCCACGCATGCAGGGGGACCACCGGTAACTTCACGGCGAATGCGAGGACAAATCCGAGCATGATCCAACGCTCGGCCACTGGAGTCAATGGCGTGCCCAGCAAATCCCCGTATTGGAAGGTGTATACACCTGTCGCCTGATAATGCATGAAATAAAGTGCCAGGATGGCAATCAACATCAGCAATCCGCTGAGCTGCGTGAACAACAAGAACTTAATGGCGGCGTAAATCCTGTGCTCGTGGCCCCAGATCGCGATGAGGAAATACATCGGGATCAGCATGACTTCCCAGAAAAGGAAAAACAGGAACAGGTCAAGCGATACGAATACGCCTATTACTCCGGATTCAAGGACCAGCAGGCAGATGAAGAAGCCCTTCACGCGCTGGTCAATCGATTTCCAGGANNGAAATACATCGGGATCAGCATCAGCTCCCATGCGAAATAAAACAGGAACAAGTCGAGCGCAAGGAACACGCCTGCGATTCCCGCCAAGATCCACATGAGATTGAGGTGGAAGAATCCGATGTGTTCCCGGATCTCCGTCCAGGAGCACAGCACAGACATCACACCCAGAAAAAACGTCAGCGCAAGCAGGAGCAGGCTGAGGCCATCGACGCCGAGGTGGAAGTGAATGCCAAAGCGCGGCACCCAGTTCCAGTNNGCCAGATACTCGGTGCGCCGGTCGCGACGAGGCTCCCGCCACGAATCCACAGGGCGAGCGTCAGAAGGAGGTCGAGCGCCGCGGCGGCCAGCGAGATCCAGCGCGGTGCTTGCGTGCTCCAGCGCGCGGCGAGCCACGCCAGCATGCCTGCGCCGAGCGGAATGACAAGGAGCCAGACGAGTATCATGAGAACACCACGATCGCCAGAAACAGCACCGAACCGACGGCAAGACCGGCCGCATACCAGCGCACCAGTCCTGTCTGTGTGAGCTGGAGAGCGCGGTACAAGGTTTCCGTGAGGCGCGCGATACCGGCATAGAACGTGTCGATGAAATCGTTCTTATTACTCCGGGCCAGCCACAGGACGGGTTGGACAAATACTCTGTCATAGAGCCAGTCAAACCCCCAGCCCGCACACCACCATGCGTGGAGTGCACGACCGGCCGGATTCGTAACCGCCTGCTCCGCCAGGCTCTGCTTCCGCAAATGAAACAGGTATGCGACGCAGAGGCCGATCAAGAACGCGAAGGCGGCGACGACCTCCGAAAGAGTCTCTGTCATACCGGCGGCGTGTACTTCGACCATCACCGGCAACGTCGATTGGACAAACGCAAGGAGATGGTCTTTCACCGCTCCACCCACGATCGCGCAGAATGCCAAGATCACGAGCGGCATCGTCATCGCGTATCCCGGGTGCATGCCGACCGGCGTTTGGATGGGACCGAAAAAGACCCGGAAAATGACGCGGAACGTGTACAGCGAGGTCAGCAGCGCCCCGACCATGCCGACGATCCAGAAACCTGGATGCCCCTGTGCTGCGGACCACGCTCCCCAGATGATGAGATCTTTGCTGTAGAACCCGGCCGTGATGAAGGGCAGTCCGGCGAGTGAGCACCCCCCGATGAGAAAGGTCCAGAACGCGACCGGCAGTTCTTTGCGCAGGCCACCCATGCGAAAGATGCTGTGCTCGTCGTGGAGCGCTTCAATGATCACGCCGGCTCCGAGGAACAACAGAGCCTTGAAGAACGCATGGGTCACGAAATGAAAAATGGCCGCGGACCATGCGCCGACCCCCAGCGCGAGAAACATATAGCCGATCTGGCTCACCGTGGAGTATGCGAGCACACGCTTGATGTCGTGCTGCGTGAGGGCGCTGCATCCGGCCAGCACCAGCGTGGCGGCACCGACGGCGGCCACGGTCAATTGCGCGACCGGCGCCAGCGCAAACAGCCCATGCGTGCGCGCAATCAGATAGACACCGGCCGTCACCATCGTGGCGGCGTGGATAAGCGCGCTGGTCGGCGTCGGGCCGGCCATGGCATCCGGCAACCAGACCTGAAGCGGAAGCTGCGCCGACTTCCCCACGGCGCCCGCTAGGAGCAGCAACGCAGCCGCAATGGCAAGAGGGGACCCCACCGCCCACTGTTCCGACGCACGGTGCATCAGGTCTTGAATCTGCATCGTGCCCAAATTCGTGAACAGCAGAAACACGCCCAGCAACATCGCCGTATCGCCGACGCGCGTGACGATGAATGCTTTGCGAGCCGCCAAGCCGTTCGCCGGATCGCGATACCAGAATCCGATCAGGAGATAGCTGCACAGGCCCACACCCTCCCACCCGAGATACAGCAGGAGCAGATTGTCGGCGAGCAGCAGTGTGAGCATCGAGGCGACGAACAGGTTCATATAGGCAAAGAACCGGCTGTAGCCGTCGTCATGCCTCATGAACTCAACCGAGTAGAGATGAATCCAAAAACTGACGAAGGTGACCACCAGGATCATCACTAGGGACAGCGCATCCAGATAGAATCCGATGTGCGGCTGGAACCCGGCGATGCTGATCCATGTCCAAAGGAACTCGGTGTAGGCATGGCCGACAGGCGGAGCGCTCACAAAGTCGGCTGCGACCAGCATGCTGATCGCAGCCGAGACGCCGATCGAGCCCACGCCCCATGCCGTCACGACTCTGTGCGACAAATGCGACCCCAGCACAGCCAGCACACACGCGCTCGCAAAGGGTATCGCCACGATCACCCACAACAACTCCATCATGCTACCCTCTCATCTCGTTCAGCGCATCCACGTCCAGAGATTTGAAACGGTGGTATACCTGCAGCACCAAGGCCAATCCAACCGAGACTTCGGCGGCGGCCATGGCGAGAATGAAGAGAAAGACAATCTGTCCATCAGCCTGTTGCCATCGCGACCCGGCGACCACGAAGGCCAGGCCGGCTGCGTTGAGCATGACCTCGAGCGACATGAGCACGAAAATTAAGTCACGGCGTACGAGGAGGCCGATCAGTCCCAGGGAGAACAAGATCCCTGCGAGGAGCAGTCCATCTCTGATGGGTATCTCGAACATGTCGAATCTCCGATCTTGGCGTCGTACGACATCCCAGGTGATAGGCGCCCACTAGGCCCGCAAGTAACAGCATGGACGCGAGTTCCACGCCGATCACATACGGTCCGAACAACACGATGCCGACCTGTTTGGGGTCCACCATCACCGTTCCCATGTGCGCGTCACCGCCTCGCGCAACGACGTAGGCGACTTCACACAGCAGCAGACCGGTCAGCACCGTGGGACCAATCCAGATACCTGGGGTGAGCCAGGCTTTCTCCATGGAGACGGCGTGCTTGCCTAGGTTGAGCGTCATGACCACGAACACGAACAGCACCATAATGGCCCCCGCATAAATAATGACCTCGAGCGCGGCCACAAATGGAGCCCCGATCGCATAAAACACCACCGCGACCGCCAGCAGCGACACAATCAAGTACAGCAACGCATGCACCACATTCAGACACGTCAACATCAGTACAGTGGCGAGGATGGCCACTGCCGCCGCGATGTAGAATGCAACCTCCATACACACCTCAGGGTAGCAGGCTGTGAATGTCCACCGGCGCGACCTCATGCTCGGCCTGCCCCTTGTTCTTTCCGCCGATCTGCACCCCGGCGACGCGCCAGTAGTTATAGCCGGGATATTTTCCGGGTCCATTGATGAGCAGGTCTTCCTTTTCATACACCAGGTTCTGGCGGTGAAACTCGCCCATTTCGAAATCAGGCGTCAACTGAATCGCATATGTGGGACAGGCCTCCTCGCAATAGCCGCAATAGATGCAGCGTGAGAAGTTGATCCGGAAGAACTCTGGATACCGGCGTCCGTGCTCATCTTCCGTGGCCTGGAGAGCAATACAGCTCACCGGGCAGGCGACCGCGCAGAGGTAACACGCCACGCAACGTTCGCCGCCGTCAGGATCACGCGAGAGAATAATCCGGCCCCGATACCGTGGGGCGAGGTATGGTTTTTCCTCCGGATACTGCACCGTCACCCGCTTCTGAAAGGTGTGCAAAAATACGTGCCAAATCGATTGAAGGATGCTGAGCATGTGCTACCTCCAGGCGAGCACCACCGCACCGGTCACAACCAGGTTGACCAACGCCAGCGGCAACATCACCTTCCAGCCCCACGACATGAGCTGATCGAACCGTGGGCGTGGCAGGGCGCCGCGCAGCAAAATAAACAACGCAATAAAAAAGAAGGTTTTGAGCAAAAACCAGACGATCGGCGGGAGGACCGGGCCGAGCCAGCCTCCGAAGAACAGCACCGTGATCATCGCAGAGATCAATGTCACACCGAGGTATTCACCAACAAAGAACATGCCGAACTTCATCCCAGAGTATTCAGAGTGATAGCCGGCAACCAGCTCGCTCTCCGCTTCAGGGAGATCGAACGGGGTACGGCGCGTTTCGGCCAGGCCGGCGATCAGAAACAAGACGAAGCCGAGGAATTGTGGAATCACGAACCAGAGGTCTCTCTGCGCTTCAACGATGGTAGGGAGGCTGAACGATCCGGCCAGCAGCACAACCCCCATCAGAGAGAGGCCCATGAAGACTTCGTAGCTGATCATCTGCGCCGCAGCGCGCATACCGCCGAGGAGCGCATACTTATTGTTAGAGGACCAGCCAGCCAGCACCACGCTATACACACCGAGCGACGACAGGGCGAGCACAAACAGCAGACCAATGTTGAGGTCGCTGATGAGAATGCCAGGAGCCACTGGAAGCACAGCAAACGACATCAACACCGTCACCACTATGATAGCCGGAGCCAGAATGAATACAGGTTTGTCTGCGAACGGGGGAACCCAGTCTTCCTTCATGAAAATCTTGATGCCATCAGCCACCACCTGGAGCAGCCCGAACGGTCCGACGCGATTCGGACCGTACCGGTCTTGCCACAACGCGAGCAGCCGTCGCTCAAGCCAGATGAGCCAGGCCGCGATGGTGAGCGCGCCCAGGAAAATTCCGAGGACCGAAAGCATGGGGTACGGGCTGGTCATGTGATCCTCACGATCGTGCTCCATGCCGGCAAGCCGCATCCGGCGAGGGGAAGCACTCCTGCAGGCAGGCCAGCCATGCCGCGCGGCAGGTCCGTCCGGATGCGAACGGGCAGCCGGAACATGCCGTCGGCACAGCGCACTTCGACCTCCTCACCGTCCATAAGATCACCGGCATTGACGGCCACATGCGGGGTCGTGGCGAGTTCGGCAATGCCCGGCGCCGAGCAACTCAGTTCATCCGAGCCGAAGATGTAGTACATCGGCACCAGCAACCACTCCCCCTCACGCGGCTCAAAGACGGAGGGGATGCCGCTGAAATAGGACTGGCCGTTCGACGGCGAGGGCTCGACCATCCGTACTCCCGGGTCGCCTCCGCGCAGAGGCCCGCCAATCTCTTTCTGATACGTGTTGGTGGCCTGAATGGAGTTCCAGCCAGGCGACCACATGAAGGGAATGAGCGCCCCTGGCGGGTGATTGGACGCGCCCTCCATGGAAAACGACAGCGGGGAGTCAGGATCATCCGGTGGCTTGGGCTCCGAGACGTTGATGTTGGCCAGCACCGCCGTGCGGCCGCTGGCTCGGTGCGACGAGCGCGGCACTTTCGCTCCGGCCATGCGGAAGGTGGCCGACGGCGCCGCCTCGCGCGCGCGTGCCAGCTGCGGTAAGGCCGTTGCCATCGCCGCCAGCACATCATCCAGACTGTGCCAGGAAGGCTGTGTCAGCCAGCGCCAGCTTGCCTGGATGTCGCTGGACGGGACGAAGACCTGGAAAAACCGCTGGGCGCGTCCTTCGCTGCTGATGTACGTCCCATCCGATTCAGCGAAGGTCCCGGCCGGCAGCACAAGCTCGGCTTTTCCAGACATCGAATTCACGAGGTGATCGAGCACGATCACATGGGCCGTCGCATTGAGCAGCGCATCGACGTCGGCGCGAGGCGCGCGTCGGTACAGATCATTTTCCAGAATGATGAGCGTGTCGGCATTGCCGTCCTTGACCGCTTGAAACGCAGCGCTCAATGGGTTGGCGCCCATCAGGCTTGTCCCCATGGTATTGCACTCGGGTGCCGTAACCATGAGCTGTGCCCCCACAGCCATCGCCACATTGGCGGCTGCCTGTATGATGGCCTCGCTGTAGCAGCTCGGACCGGCAATCACCAATGGTTTTTTTGCGTGTTTGAGCGCGCGGGCGATCTCGCTCGCCAGCGGAACGTCTCCTAGCGAGGGGGCCTGCGGATCAAGCGCATGCGCCACAGCGAAGCCCAGACGCGCGATATCGTCGGGAGCCGCATGAAACGTGGCTGTGGCGATCTCATCCAGCCGCGTGGCATACGGCGTCGCGATATACAGCGGGCCTTTCTTGTCCTGAATGGCGTCGCGCACGCCATGGTCCATCCACAGCGGAATCTTCAACGTCTTCGCGATCTCGATGGGCTGCTGGCGCACCGACTGGCGCAGCGCAAGCGCCAATCGAGGCGCCACGTTGGTCACATCCTCACCCAGTACCAACACGGCGTCGCACGCTTCCACCTCGTGCAGGGTGGGCGTCCGCATCGGGCCATGCCGAAGCACATCGATCATGAGTGCGACCAGTTTCGCGTCGGTGTCCGACATGCCGGAATAGAAACGGTTCGGACCCACCAGTGTGCGCAAGGCAAAGTTGGATTCTAGCGACGCCCGTGGTGAGCCGATGCCGATGGCTGTGCCGGATGCCAGCAGGTCACGAAGATGCCGCCGTGCCTTGTCAGCGCTGACCATCTGGCCCTTGAGTAGCGGCTCGCGAATGCGATGGGGACTATTGGTGAACTCGTAGCCGAACCGTCCGCGGTCACAGAGAAAATAACCGTTGACGTCGTGATTGTAGCGGTTGAGGATGCGCCGTACCGTGCCGGCATGCTCCCCGACGTCGGTATTGCACCCCAGCCCGCACTGCCCGCAGATCGACGGGGCAAACTGCTGATCCCATTTGCGCGTGTAGTGGCGCTTGAGAGTTTTATCCGTGAACACGCCGGTCGGGCAGACCTCGACGAGGTTGCCGCTGAACTCATTCTCCAGCACGCCGTCGGCCTGGCGGCCGAAGAAGACGGTATTGCGCAACGCAAACGCATTCAGGTCGCGCCCGCCCGCATAGTCGCGATAATAACGCACGCACCGGTAGCACTGGATGCACCGGTTCATCTCATGGTTCACTAGGGGGCCGAGATTCTGGTTGTGAAACGTCCGCTTGTCGAACTCGTAGCGCCGGTAATCGTGACCGGTCATCACAGTCATGTCCTGCAGATGACACTCCCCGCCCTCATCGCACACCGGGCAGTCGTGCGGATGATTCAGCATCAGGCCTTCGATGATCGCGGCGCGGAAGGCGACCGTTTCCGGATCCTGGATCGCGATGCGGGTGCCTTCGGCGGCCGGAGTCATGCAGGCCATCACGAGTTTTCCGTGCGTGTCGTGCTCGTCCTTGAACTGCGTGACGGCGCATTGGCGGCAGGCGCCGACGGAACCGAGCGCGGGATGCCAGCAGAAATAGGGCAGATTCAGCCCCGCCGAAAGACAGCCATGCAGCAGATTCTCGTCCGCGTTCATCTGGTACGATTGCCCGTCAACATACACCGTCGCCACAGTTACCTCCAAGGACACCGTTTTTCGCGAATGTGTCGCTCGAAATCATCACGGAAGCACTTCAATGCACTGTGCAGCGGCTCTGCGGCACCGGGCGCGAGTGCGCAAAATGTGGCGCCGGGACCCCACATGTTGGCTTGAGACGTCAGCTTATCGAGATCGCCTGGCTTCCCCTGGCCCTCTTCCATGGACTTCAGGATTCGCTCCACCCATCCCAGTCCGCTCCAGCAGGGCGTGCACCAGCCGCAGGATTCCTGCGCGAAAAAGTGCATCAGGTTCCAGGTCATGCCCACCGGACACGTCTGGTCATCCAGCACGATCATGGTGCCGGTGCCCATACGGCTGCCGATTGTCGCCATAGCACTGTAATCCATGGGTGTGTCCAGGTGCTCTTTTGTGACAAAGTCGGTTGACGCACCGCCCGGAAGCAGCCCACGAAAGGTCACCCCGTCGCGCATACCGCCGGCATGCTCTTCAAGAATTTCTCGAATCGTCGTCCCCATGGGCAACTCCCACAATCCTGGTCTCTTCACTTTTCCACTCGCCCCGAACAATTTGGTGCCCGCGTCTTGTGTGCGGCCCAACGCACGGAACCACGCCGCGCCATGGTTGATGATGTGAGGGACGCAGCACAGCGTCTCGACATTGTTGACCACCGTGGGCTTGCCAAAGAGACCGACCACAGGGGGAAACGGCGGCTTCGATCTCGGGTTGGCACGTTTGCCTTCCAGCGCATTGAGCAACCCGGTTTCCTCACCGCACATGTAGCGCCCGCCACTCAGATGCAGGTGCAACTCAAGACTATAATCAGAACCCAGAATATTCTTGCCGAGATAATGCGCGTCGTACGCCTCCGCGATGGCCCGGAGGAGCCGCTCGGCCGCTAGCACATACTCGCCCCGCAGAAAGATGTAGGCCACATCAGCCTCGATGGCGAATCCCGAGATGATCATGCCTTCGATGAGCTGATGCGGGTCTCGTTCCAGCAGCAGGCGGTCCTTAAAGGTGCCGGGCTCCATCTCATCGGCATTGCAGATCAGGTAGGTCGGGCTTGGCGCATCCTTTCCAAGCGGAACGAACGACCATTTCTTCGCCGTGGGAAAGCCGGCGCCGCCTCGGCCCCGCAGGTTCGCGTCTTTCACTGCGTCCGTGACGGCGTTCGAAGTCATCCCGTGCTGCACGACCTTGCGGACCGCCTGGTATCCACCGGCCTGTTCATAGGCTTTTCTGTCCACCACCGACCCGTCCGGGCGCATGTTCTTGGTCAGCGGTTTTTCGATGAGCGGCGTCACGTATAGGTCTCCAGCGCGCGGTCGATCTTCTGCGGATCCAAACCGCTGTGCAGATCGTCGTCTACCATCATGGCCGGAGCACGATCGCAACAGCCCAAGCAGACAATCGGCAACAGCGTGAACCGGTTGTCCGAAGTTGTGTCTCCCAGCCCGATTCCGAGACGCATACCGAGGTGCTCGCGCATACGATCGTAGCCCATCATCCAACAACTCACGCTATCGCAGATCATGATCACATGGCGGCCCACGGGCCTCCGAAAAATGAGGTTATAAAAGGTCGCGACACTATCCAGGTCCGTGACCGACATCCCGAGATGTGCGGCAATATCGTGAAGACTTTCGTCGGAGACCCAGCCTCGATGACGCTGCACGATTCTCATCGCATCGATACAGACGGCGTCACGTCGTGGGTAGTGTGCGGCTTCCGCCTCGATCTCACTGATCTCCTCAGGGCTTAACATCGCACCGCCTCCTTATCGATCAATATCCGCGAGCACAAAATCCATCGCGCCTAAAATGGCAATCAGGTCCGGCAGCATCAATCCCCGGCAGATCACCGGCAGCATTTGCATGTGCGGAAACGACGGCGTACGAATGCGCGTGCGATAGGACATCGTGCTCCCGTCGCTCACCAGGTAGTACCCGTTGTTCCCCTTGGTGCCCTCAATGGCGCCCAGCGCCTCTCCGGGTGGAATCACGGGACCCCAACTCACGCTCAAGAAATGGGTGATGAGGGTTTCGATGTCGTGCATCGTTCGGGCCTTTACGGGTGGCGTGGCCAGGGGATGATCCGATGTGTACGGTCCTTGGGGCATGTTGTTGACGCACTGTTCGATAATGCGCAGACTTTGCCGCATCTCCTCGGCTCGCACGACTGCGCGGCCGTAGCAATCACCGGTCTGCGCCGTGGGAACCTCGAACTCGAACTGGTCATAGCCGGAGTAAGGTTGCCGTGTGCGAAAGTCCCATTCAAACCCGCAGGCGCGAAGATTCGGGCCGGTTACCCCCCACTCAATGGCTTCCTCGACGGTGTACCTGCCGATCCCTTTGGTCCGTCCTTTGAAGATGCGGTTCTGCAACACTTCTCGGTCATACTCGACCAATCGGGGCGGAAGGTACGT
>PLBR01000146.1 GCA_003135435.1 Nitrospira sp.
GCTCTACCGACTGAGCTACCTCGGCACGGTTCACGGTAAGAAGAGCGAGGCACTGTTACAGGATCGACCGAGAAAAATCAAGCTGCTGGCCATCCACTCTCTGAGAGAGCCCTCGAAGCAGGCTGTGGCGGAGAGGGAGCATTGTTACCATCGTTAAACAACGCCTTTGCCTTTGAATTGAAGGGAGTTGCGCTAGTGGCATAACCCCGGCGTTTTCTTTTTCCCTCGGGCGGGAGTATAAGCTTAAATCGAGGCAACGAGCAAGCTCGCCAGAGATGGGCACATGAAATTTTCTAAACGGACAGCAGAATAAAATGGCAGATGAAGGTACTTGCTCGATCNNTCGATCAGCGAGCCGAGCCGCTCACCGGAGCCAGAGAAGACTGGAGTTGCTCCCGAGTCACAGCAGGCTGGTTCCGTACAGGTTACCATCCTACCGGCGGTTCGCCCTGATGATAAGAGCGCCGGGCTTCAGGAATCGAATGTTGTGTCCCGCTTCGCATCGGCGTTGATGAATCAAAGCGGCCAACAGCTGGCCCAAGTCGTTGAGGTCTTCAGTAACAATATTGATCGACAGTTTGATCGTGCGCATGAAACAAACGAGAAGTTACAAAAAGAATTACGTGACGAACAGGTGGCGCACGCTCGAACAGAGGAGCAATTAAAGGTGGTACTGAAGAAGGATCGCACTGGCGCACTTCTTAATATACTCGGTGGGGCACTCCTCGGGTACGGTCTGAGCGATATTAGTAGCACATCAGGGAAGATTTTCTCTGCATTAGGCTTTGTACTTCTGGTTATATCTTCGAGGTCCCTGTTCCCTTGGTCAAAGGAATAACATGGCTGAACAACGGGCCAGTAGTATCCTCACACAAATTCTAGCTGAAGCCCGACCAATGCTGCCGCTAGAAATTCATTCTGTCTTTGACCGAGGGGTTCAAAATAGTGAGCGAGTCAACCTGCGCGTAAACTTCAGAACGTACTTGGGTGATTACTTCCTGCATGCAGGGGTTTATTTGCCAAACAAACGCGCTCTCCCTATGCCCAACATGTCGCTGTGGCTTGGTGAAGACACCATCGATGCAGGTTCTTGGGTCATCGTCTATACAGGACCTGGGCAGGCCAAGCTGACGACTCAGACCAAAGACACGAGGGAACCCATCATTGTTCTCCATTGGGGGCTTATTCAAACCATCTTTAACGAGAACAGTATTGTGCCGGTGCTGGTCAAACTAGATACAACTGCGATCCAAATCGGTCAGCCGGGCTCTCCTTAGAATTTCTATCTTCGCGGGCTAGGCAGTAGGTAGCTCCTGCTGCTGAACACGGTGCTCCCTACACCGTTGCCCGCGTTTTCTTTCGTAGGGATGCTCCAAGGGAGGAGCCGTGCCGAACACCAAGCCCACCAAAAAAGTCAGTCGGGCCAAGCCCTCAGCGACCCAGCCGGTCTCGCGTCTCGAGCAGGCCGTGTCTGAGTGGATGCACACGTGGCTGCGCCAGACCGCAGAGCAGCGGCCACACCGCCCCATGAAAGATCGGCTGGAGGCGCTGGTGTGGAGCTGGCCGATCCGTCTCGACTTCAGCACGCGCCGCCCGAACGCGTTGTGGACCCCCAGAGTGGATTATAAGGAGACCGCGCAACGTAAAGAGGCAATCCAGACTCACCTCGATCGCCTGCGCGAGACGTGGTATGCCGATATGGTATATCCCGAGACGGACTATTTCGATAACTGGGCTCCCCACGACTGGCCGTACGAGCTGCCCGACGCCGACTTCACGCACATCGTCGATCAGCTGCGCACGCTGCCCGGTCTCATGGTCCCTGATCCGCACGACGATCGACGCTGGCTGCTCGCGCTCCTTGAACACCGCTGGGGTGATGGGTACCTCGACGAGCGGCGCGCGTTCCAGGACACCGTCATGAAGGCCGTCACGTCATCGATGCGCCCACAGGTGTGTGAGATTGGCGAAGAGGCGCGGGACAAGGCGTACATTGAGGTGCGAACCAACCGCTCCCTCTACGCGCTGGATGACACCAAGGAACAGGCGCAGGCGCTTCGGGACTGGCTGCAGGACGCGAAGACGCACAAGTCGTTCGTGGAGGAGCACCTCAGCGAACGCGTCTCGACCGACTTGCATCGGGCCGTGGAACGTACGACCAAGGCCCTGGACTTCTACATGAACAACGCCGACAAATGGCGCAGCCGACGTGCCACCGCAGGGCGAGAAAAGCGCCCGTGGGTGGACCACGCCCGTCAGGCCCTGAAGAAGCTGAAGCTCTCTGAGCTCCACCGTCGTGACCTGCTGATCGCCTGGAGCCTCATGCCCTATCCCCGTCCTCCACGTCCACGCTAACGAGTTCCCACCGCGTGTCTTCCCCGTACCCCTGTCGAATTATTTAAGAAATATAATTCGGGCGACTATAGTTTTAACTTTTTAGTCTAGATTCTGGGGTATGAATCTAGCGTCTTCCAAACTCACCTCCGACGACCTTCGCGCGATCATCGCCAGAAGCGGTATTCCTGGGTACGTGATTGGTGGAAGGGCGCGGGTGAATCCCATCAAACTCAGCCGCCTGCTGCACGGGCACGTGCGCATCACCGACGATCTCGCGTCACGCCTGCTTCTCGCTATTGAGCAGCTTTCGCAGGAGGGCGCGCGATGAAAGCCATGCCGTTCGGCCAGTACAAAAACAAACTGCTGACTGAATTGCCTGATGATTATGTGTTGTGGCTGCTGACCTTGGACGATCTGCGGGACCCGCTGTTGTCGGCGATCGGATTGGAAGCGGATCGCCGGATGGCGGTGAAGATGCAGGAGGTGGGGCGATGACGACCACGATGCGCAGCCAGCTGGATCGGATCAAGGCCGGGTACTGTCCGGCATGCGATCTGGAACAGCGCCTCCTCGGCTTCATTCCCGCCCGCCACGAGCACGCCGATAGTTTCGCGCTCGCCTGTGGCCACGCGGTCGAGGTGATGCCGAGTGATCCCATTGCGTTGCGCGCCAAAGCGGATGGCACCGTGGTTGTGTACGTCCACCTCAACGACCTGCGGCGGGTCCAGCTCCGTGAAGGAAAGGGGTAGCCATGACGACCGCGCCTCCCGAGGGAATGCTGGAGCAGGCGATCGCCATTGCCAACCGAGGCTGGCGAGTCCTGCCGGTGAATGGGAAACATCCCATCCCTGACGAATGGCCGACACGCGCGACGACCGACCATGAGACCATCCGCGCCTGGTGGGCGCAATACCAGTACGCGAATATCGGGATTGCCACCGGGGCACAATCGAACCTGTTGGTGCTCGATGTCGATCCTGGCAAAGGTGGCGAGGAGTCCCTGCGTGAGCTCGAAGACCAATTCGGCGCGCTCCCGCAGACCATCGAAGTCGTGACGGGTGGCGGCGGGCGTCATATCTACTTCACGGACCCTGGCCTCCCGATCCACAATTCATCGAGCGAGCTGGCGGCGGGCCTGGACATTAAGACGAACGGCGGACAAGTGGTCGCGCCGCCGAGTATTCATCCGGACACCGGACGTGCCTACGCATGGGAAGCCGCCCATCATCCCGATGATGTCGTGGTACCCGCCGAGGCGCCGCCGTGGTTGCTCCAGAAACTCACCGCGCTGGAGGCCCCCGCCGGGCACGGCTTCGTGAGTCCGGAACGGATTACCAAGGGGGCGCGCAACGACACCCTCTATAAGAGTGGCCGCTCGTTGAAGGCCAGACATTACAGTCGGACGGCGATTCTTGGAGCGCTGCAGGGCGAGAACCAGGAGAAATGCGATCCGCCGTTCTCGACACGCGAAGTTGAGGACATCGTCGAGAGTGTCTGGTCAGGTGTCGATCGCCCGGCGTTCACACAGAACGGCACACCCGCACCAGGCGGCACGCAGGAGGCAGACGAGACACCGGACCTGCCCGCGGTCCTCGGCGTCGGGCTCGGTCAGTTTCTTGGTCAAGTCTTCCTGCCCATCGTGTCGCTCATCGAGGGCCTACTCACGAACAGTGGCGGCGGCTGGATTAGCGGCGAGGAAAAACTCGGCAAGAGCTTCTACGCACTCTTAGAGGCGCTCTGTCTCGCGCTGGGGCTGCCCGTCTGCGGACGGTTCGAGGTACCCACCAGGGTGCGGGTACTGTTCATTGAAGAGGAAGACTCGCCCGCTCGCCTTCATACACGTGTCATAGCCCTGCTGCGCGGACTCAATATCGATCCAGACGACCCCCACGTGCGTGCCGACCTCGACGAGTGGTTCCAGATTTCCGTCTGGAGCGGGTTCACGCTGGATGACGCGCCGCATGTCCAGCAGCTCCACCACACAATCGCGACCTTTCGCCCGACCGTGGTCTATATCGACGTGCTCAGGAAAGTGACGACCAGGGACCTCAATAAGGGCGACCAGGCCGGAGCCCTCTTGAAAGTGCTCGACGACCTGCGGCGTGAGTTCAGCGTGCTCTTTCGCGCCCTCGCCCACAACCGGAAGATTCAGGGGTCGTTCCGGGCCGGACGCGGGAGCCAAGAGATCGCCGGGAGCTATCAACTCGGCGCCTGGGCCGAGAATAGTTTGTTCTTCGAACCGATCGGGAAAACCGGGAGGGTCAAGGTAACGGTGCAACGCAAAGACGGCGCCCAAGTCCTTCCCTTCGGGCTGCGTTTCGAGGCCGAGGGGCCCGAGGACAACCCGACCCTGGTCCGGCTCCATGCCGACGAGTTGAGCACCGTCTCGGCTGTCGAGGTCAATAAAGAGCGGATCTTCGAGGTCCTGCCAGGTCTGACCGTGGACGAGGCGTCCGATGGGAGCCTGGGTGTCTCCATCGAGACGATCTGTACCGCCGTGTCCCTCTCAGCCTCACCCGTGCGTAAGGCGGTCAAGGAGCTGGTTGACGATGGACGGCTGCGCGAGGTGGGGAAAGTGGGCCGTGGATGCAAACTCTATTGGGTCGTGACGCCATGAATACGCTGGACCGTTGGTTAGTTGGTGACGTGTCTACTAAGCAAACAGGGCCAATAGGACAGAAGCCCTATGGTTTCAACGACATTTGCTTAGTAGGTGCTCCAAAAACTAACCAAAACCAAGCAACTAAGCTACCAGGGAGTTTGCTTAGTAGTTTGCTTAGTTTTTGCCTCTATATAAGAGAGGCAAAACTAACCAACTAAGCAACCTGGATCAGCTTGTAGGTGGGATTGTCAGATTTCGACCACGTGGCTGAGTAAGAGCGTGAATAGACGGTGGGAAAAGAGACGTGAAAATAGTTACTAACGCACCTATCCCAAAACAGCCTTTTAGGGCGCTGATTGAATCAGATCGCGCTGATCAGGGGCTGGTCAGGCTGTCTGCGGAGGCCCGGCAGTACCTAATTGACAAGCTGGCCGAGGCGCTGGTGTTGGACTATCAACAAAATCAAGCGGTTCCACAATCGATGGTTCAAGAGACCTCCCTCAATCACCGTAGAGCTGGGCAGGGGACAGATCGCACAGGATAGGGCGAGAGCGGGCGGCATTCATTCAGGCGTTGAAAGGGATTCATTATGGCAGGCAGACCAGGACGAAGCGGACCAGTCGGAAATATGAACGCCTCAAAGCATCATTGGCGCAGCTTCTTTAGGAGATTGGCCCTGAGACCGGAAGACCAGTGGGTGCGGAGCGAGGTGCAGCGGTATGCGGCTGGTCTGTTGTCCGATAAGGCGGACCCGAGTGAAGCGGAGCGCCATGCGATTGAGCTGGCCAGCGAAGCGAAGGCGTGCAGGCTCTTGATCTGGCAGGCCATCGCCGCGACCGGGTTCACCCGCCGTGGTCGCGACGGGATCATGTTGGCACCCGCTGCGGCGGACCTTCCACGGTTCATCGGTGTCGAACTCGGCGCACTCAAGCTGCTGGGCTTGCAACGGAGAGCGAAGACCGTCGGCACCTGGGCTGAGCTGTTGAGTCAGGAGCCTCCGTCATGAACAGCGTCTCGCCATTCACGCGCGATCCGGTGGCGTTCATCGATCGATTCGTCGTACTCAACGAGAAAAAGGTCGCGTGGCGGCTCAGTCGGCATCAGCGCCGGGTGCTGAAAGCGGCCTTCCGGTGGGATGCACAGGGGCGGCTGCGGATGCGGACCTTGCTGTGGGGGGAGATGAAAAAAAGCGGCAAGACATTTTTGGCGGGCTGCCTCGCCTTATGGTGGGCGTTCGTCACCTCCGACACGGAGATCATTGTCGCCGCAAACGACCTAGAGCAAGCGGCCTCCCGGGTCTTCAAAACCATCATCAAACTCCTGGAGCACAACCCTGAACTGGGCTTGTCGGCCAAGATCCGCGCGAACGATATCACCTTGACCAACGGCACGACCATCACCGCGATTGCCAGCGACTACAAAGGGGCAGCCGGTTCGCGTCATTCCTTGGTGGTCTTTGACGAGTTGTGGGGCTATACGCTGGAAGCCGCCGAACGGCTGTTCGAGGAACTCACGCCGCCGCCGACCGAACCGAACGCCTGGGTCTTGATCACGACGACCGCGGGCTGGAGTGGCAAGAGCCTCACGCTGGAACGATTGTACAAGCAAGGGTTGGTGGGCACGCGGATCGACAAGGAGTTGGAGATCTATAAAGCTGACGAACTCTTCATGTTCTGGTCGCACACGCCGAGGCAACCCTGGCAAACCCCGAAGTATTATGCCGAGCAACTGCGCAGCCTGCGTCGGAATACCTATGACCGCTTGCATGGCAACAAATGGGTGTTGGGAGAGTCCGACTATCTGATCCCCGAACTCTGGGACCCGTGCGTGGACCCGACCCATCGGCCATTCTTACCCTCGTGGGGACCCTCGAAAGACAGTGGCGAATTTGTCGGCGTGGATTTAGGCCTGAAAAGCGATAACGCAGCGGTCGTGCGGGTGCGGCGTAGGGAGAATCGGATTGTGCTCGCCGGGTATCGGGTCTGGAAGCCCTCGAAGCAGCAGCCGCTGGATTTGGAAAGTACCGTCGAGCAGCACCTGCGCACGCTGCATGGGCAGTACGACCTTCGGCGGATTGTCGTTGATCCGTGGCAAGCGGCCCGGAGTATTCAGACGTTGATGCGGGCGGGGCTGCGGATCGAGGAATTCCCGCAGACCGTCGCCAATACCACGCGCATGGGCCAAGCCCTCTACGACCTCGTCAAAGGCCGGAACTTGGTCTTGTACGAGGACGCCGAGTTGCGGCAGCAAGCCATGAACACGGTCGCCGTCGAGGGGCCGAGGGGGTTCAGGATTGCGAAAGAAAAGGCCAGCCGGAAGATCGACCTGATCATTGCGTTGAGTATGGCGTGCGTGGCGGCACTCGATGAGCCGGTCCAGAACACCGGGCGCATGGTGCGCTACACGGGGTTCTAAACGGAGGCAGTCAGTCGGGAGCAGTTCACATTCACAAAGGAGTTCTATCATGGCACTCAATACCGCATTGCTGCAGTCGTGTCTGGACGCGTTCTCACAGGGCTTTGTCAAGCGGCCACATGCCTCGACCGAGAACGTGAATTTTCACTCCCAGATGATCCAGAAAGTGGTCGGTGTCGTGCAGGAGGCTGCCAGCAAAGAAGCCGCGACGCGGGCCAACAAAGGGTTGTCGGATGAAGGCAAAAGTACGACCATCGCGACCGGCGCCACGGCCACGGCGGCGAAGCTGGCCTTCCTTGAGCGGGTCGTGTCCCGAGTCGAGGGGGAGCGGGCGACGGCCCACGCGAACTTAACCATGATCCCGCCGCCCTCCGCTGCCGGGACCGATCCGCTCTTGCAATACCTGTTCGCCAAGGAAATTCGCGACCGATACCAGGGTCTGACGCAACAGGAAAAAGATCTCGCCTTTTTGAAGGTGGCAGAAGCTGATGGGGGCGACGCGACCTTGTGGGCCTTCCAGCAGGCGCCGGTGCCGATGATTTCGCCAGACATCAAGGTCCGTGCGCTGGAGGAACGCGGGAGGCGGCTGCATCCACAGACCTACGCCGAATTTCAACAGAGCGACTTGTTACATGAGAGTTTGTCGGGCGTGCGCGCTGCACTCATCGATTGGTTGAGAGGCTTAGGTGGCGACACGGCTGTGATCTTCAAGGAACTCGGCGGCTACGAACCAGCTCCATCGTCCATCGATGTGGCGAGAAAACAGGTCCAGCACGCATGAGCTGAACCGGTGTCGTCGCGCGATGGCGGTGGCCCCGGTGAGGGGAGACGGGCCGTTCTGGTGGAACGGCTCGTCTCCCACCCCGGTAACACGTTGACCATGTCGTAGATTCCTGCCAAGCTATGATGTTATGAATAAAGTATTTGCAACTAGGTGTGAATAATGATTAGCGAAGATAGTTTTATCAACCGACCTATTACGTGGGATAAAAGGGTGACGCTTCAGCTAGAGAGGTCATAGGCTGCTTCCATGATGCGTATTTTAATAGCATTAGCTCGCCTAATAGCTTTGTTGGACAGAAAGGTGAAGTCAGTAGACAAAGACTCCCTTCCCAATGAACACAAGCAGAATCCAGACCCATTGCGTGTGGATATTCAATCCGAAATTCGCCTGCCAGTAGCTATAACCCAGCACTACGAATCCGAGCAACATGATCGCGAATGGAAAAATCGATGAGATAAATTGATGACGTATGTCGAGATAGTGGCGTTGTGCGTTGCTGGCTTTCTTGCTTATTTCACCTGGGGCACCCTTCAAGAGGTTCGTAGGCAAACCGGGGCTTCCATAGACGCGGCCAACGCCGCTAAAATATCCGCCGACGTTGCCAACGCCACTCTGCTTGCCTCTCGTCGGCCATGGGTCGGCGTGGAGGTTAGCTTGATGGCGGACATTGAAGCTACCGAACATAAATACTCTTTCAAGCTGAAATATACGACGCGCAATTATGGGACCACGCCTGCGGTCGGAGTCTACATTCATCCCCAACACGTTCTGTTTACTCCGGGGTTTGACCTTGATGGAACACAAAGGAAAATCTGCGAACTGGGCATGAATCCGGCTGTTTTTTCCATGGGCGGACACGACCTCTTCCCCACCCAAGTAAACGAGACGCCTTATGTCTTCGAAATTTCCAAAAAGTACGTTGACATAAGCAACGAGGCTTTCCGGGAGTTCTCGGTGGAAGACGCTATCATTACTTCTTTTAATCCATTTATATTTGGCTGCGTAACCTATCGATCTACATTCGACAATACGATCCATAGAACGCCGTTCAGTTTTCAACTTGTACGAAAAGATCCCAAGATCGTTGGCAATTTCCTGTCGTTCAATACCAGTCTTGGCACAATCCCCATGCAGTCGATCTACGTTCAACCATTCATATCCATCGGCGGAATTCGCCCTGACTAATATCAAGGCATGGAGTTTGATGAGGAGATTGATGAGATAGACCCAGGCCCGGACATTCGCGTCCTGAAGGTGACGATGAGTCTCCGCTGCTCCGAGTGCGGGACCATGCACGACCGGTTGACACGCTATCAGGGAGATTTCCTGGAGTTCCTGTGCCATGCCTGTATCGAGATGTGCAGGGCAACGATGAGAACAGGGGGCTAGCTGTTTATATAAACAGCATTTATAATGGCATCTAGGACGCTCGGCATGAAACTGAAGAGGCTACGCGAACAGCTCGGAATGAGCCAGGCCGTCTTGGCCAAGCGGGTCAAGGTGACGCAGCCCTACATCACCATGCTGGAGAGTGGCGCGTTCCGCAACCCGACGCTGGACGTGTTGCAGCGACTGGCGAAGGCGTTGAAGGTGTCGGTGGGAGAGTTGGTGGAATGACCGACGCACAAGCGTTGAATAGGGGAAGGAGACCAGAAGATGTATATCGGGACTGTTACATTTCGTGCGGTAATAACAAGCAATGGGCTGAAGTTTCCTTCGTGCGAGTTCAACCCCAACCAAGCTGGTGTTGAAAAGGTTGTGATTGAGAGTCAGAGCGGGTATGAAATTCTGAGTACGGTTCACATAGATGGAGTAGCGACAGAAAGAGTTGGGAGAGCCATCGCGAACAAGGTCCTTACTGCGGTCTTGGATCGGATTGCGTTTCGATACAGTCTTGCCATTGAAGACAGTCAGATCGTCAGTAGTTGGTTCGATTCTGTGATTCCCCTTCCCGGTGCCCAGGTGCAACCCCATTCCGGCGAGCTTGCCATCATTGAACAACACGTAGGCCTAGTCTATGGCATTCCCGCCGCTGACCTCAAAACGGAACTGGAGCGGACTCCTCTGTCTGGAGAACCATTTTTTAGCTCGTATCGCTTGGCCCTCCAATCGAGAAGTCCAGGAGAGAAATTCATGCATCTCTACAGTCTTCTCCTGAGGTTCTTCGAGGACGAACAGGCAAAGGTCGATGATTTTATTCGCATTCAAGATTCGGCTGTGCCGCAGTCGCCAGATCCACGCCCTGGACATAACAATAGGGAAACCGTCTATACGAGGCTTCGGAATGAATTCGCGCATAGACGGTCAGATGTGAATATGCAAGATACCAAAGCTGACATGGAGCAGCATGTGGGTGGATTGATCGGTCTTGTGAAGCAGGCTATCACACTGCAGGACGCGACTCGATAGGAGCGACGCACAAGGCATAGGGTGCCGGATGAGCAAGGAGGGCCATTATGGTTCAACGACCGACTAGGAACGCTGGCGTGTTCCTGTTGATTCAGATTTCAATCATCGCGGGTATGGGATACGGACTTAGTCACATCCCGATCAGCCCGCAAACTCTCTTATGGTTGATCTTCAGCTCTGTGGTCTGGATCGGTCTGTTGGCCGTCTACGTCTTGACTAGCGCTCTAGACCGTGTGGTCAAGCTTCTCGATGACATTTCTAAGAAAATCAACATGACGCCGCACGAGAAAGATGGCTGCCCATGATCGCCGCCATCTATGCCTATACATCCACCGAGCAGCACGGCGTGAGCACATGAATAGGGAGACGCATGGCGCAGACCCGTCGTAAAGTGCTGTCGAAGATCAAGCGCTGGAAGCTAGAGAACCCAGACAAGGTGCTCCAGCAGCGGGCACGGTGGCGGGCGCGTTACCCGAATTATCTGAAGAACTGGCGACGCAAGAACCCAGACAAGGTGAAACGCTATAGGAGGGCTGAGCGATGAGTAAGCACGGAAAGAAAATGCAGCGCATGGCCGAATGGGACGAGAGCTTTCCCGTGATCGACGTGGATCGCGACAATCCCGAAACGGGGTCCTGGGTCTGTTGGTACTTTAGGCACGACCAGTTGAGAATCGAGATCGCCCTTGCGGAAGAGGAAGACGAGGTGTGGCTGTATGTCGATGGCGATCCCTTCGTGTTGGGCAGTGAGCTGAGCTGGGAGGACGCGGAGGCGCGCTACGAGGCGGCGACACGAGGGCGGTTGCTCCTCGCACACATGCCCGCGATCCGCGCACACGAGGCCGAGGGCTTGGGTGCCGTGCGGGCGGCGGCAACGGCACAAGGGGTCTTCGGCCAGAAGGAGCGACGACAGCGCACAATTAAGGCAACAGGGCGTGTGATCGCATGACACAGGAGAACGACACGATGACCGCGTTCACAGAGGAACAGCAGAAGATTCTCGGGGCCATGTTCGATCACCTGTGGGCCCGCATGGCCTCACTGCATGATGACGTGAACGAAGACTCGGTGCGCCTCGGAGCCCTCATCGACGTGCTCCACACCAAAGGCACGATCACGCGCGAGCAGGTGCATAAGATTATGCACGTCCTGTCGATGGAGGCGAGTGAGAAGCGGCATCCCGCCAAGCCCACAGACAGGACAGAGCCACAGATCACCAGACAGATTCTCCACGGCGACCTGGTGGCCTTCACCCGCGTGTGTGAAGAAGAAGACCGGGAGGGCCGACCATGATCTGCGCCATTTACTCGAGGAAATCGACCGAACAGACCGGCGTGAGTGACGACCAGAAGTCCGTCACCCGCCAGATTGAGCACGCGAAGCCATTGAAGCCGAGGATGACGGAATAAACCGGGTCCTATTTTCGGAAGAGAGGAGATGTAAGAGTATGCGATTTATTAATGTCTCAGAGGGTAAAGAAACGGGAGATCTGGCAATCAATTTTGATCAGATCAAATACGCCAGGCACTTGGGTGGACGCTTAGACCTGTATTTTGAAGGTGGCTCGGATGAGAAGCTAACATTGCGAGGGGACGCCGCGAATCAAGTGTGGAAGGAAATAATAAAGATCCGCTAGAAAGGAGACGACCATGGCAGGACGCGGTGACGAGATGGGGTCGTACCATGAATAGGACTCCTCCAGCTACGGTCCTTCGAGAGCTGCGGCGTGAAGTAGGCTTTGGCTGTCCTATACCGGCCTGCGGCAATCCGTACCTTACATGGCACCACTTTGACCCTCCTTGGCACCAAAAGGAGCACCACAACCCCGCTGGTATGATCGCCCTTTGCCCTGAGCACCATCCCAAGGCGGACGCTGGTGCATTCACGAAAGAGCAGTTGCATGAGTTCAAGCGGTCGGTCGAACCACGGCGCGAGCAATTAAAAGGTCGGTTTGATTGGATGCGACACAAGCTTCTCGCTGTAGTAGGTGGGAACTTCTATTACGAGACGCTCGTGCCCATCAGTTTTCGGGGGGAGCCGATCGTCTTGCTCCGACGCGATGAAGAAGGCTACCTGCTGCTCAACGTTCGCATGCTCACGATATCCAAGGAACCACGCACAAAGATCGAGGACAACTTCTGGATCAGTCGGGGTGAGCCGACAGACGTGGAATCGCCACCGTCGGGCAAGCTCTTGAAGGTCCAGTACGCCAATAGCGACTCCCTTAAGGTCGAATTCATTGAGCTGGGTTCCGTAGTCAAAGCAAGCGAGCGCTATCAAAACTCGCGAGTAGAGCACTGGGGCATCGAGTTTCCGGTTACAGCGGTCGAGGTGCAAATGAAGGTAGGAGGAACGGACATCGAGTTCGGGCCGAGAGAGTCGACACTGCCTGGCATGACCATTCGGGGTAGCTTTTTCAAGAACGTCGTGACCGGAATTCAATTGACGTAAGCGATTTGAAAGGAGGTCAGCCATGATCTGCGCCATCTATGCGAGAAAAAGCACCGCCGAAACCGGCATGAACGACGAGGAGAAGTCCGTCACACGCCAGATCGAACACGCGACGGCCTATGCCCTGAAGAAAGGCTGGACCGTGAGCGAGGACCATATCTATAGCGACGACGGGATCAGCGGGGCGGAGTTCATCAAGCGTCCCGGCTTCCTGCGGCTCATGAATACCCTCAAACCCAAAGCGCCGTTTCAGGTGCTCGTGATGTCGGAAGAATCCCGACTCGGGCGCGAACAAATCCAGACGGCTTACGCCCTCCAGCAGATCACCGACGCCGGGGTGCGAGTGTTCTACTATTTAACCGATCAAGAACGGAAGCTCGACACGGCGCTCGACAAGATGATGAACGCGCTCACGGGCTTTGCGTCAGAGATGGAGCGGGAAAAGACGGGCCAGCGCGTCCACGATACGCTGCTGAAGAAACACCTGGCCCTGCACGTGGTCGGCTGCAACGTCTACGGCTACGACAACGTGGAGATCCTGGGGCCGGACGGGACGCGCCAGCATGTGGTGAGGAAGATCAATCCCGCCCAGCGCGACGTGATCGTGCAGATCTTTACCATGTATGCCTCGGACGGCGTCGGCATCCACGCGATTGCGAAAGACCTGAATGCGGCCGGGCTCCTCCCCCCACGTGGCGATCGGCGCGGCTGGGCCGGGAGTTGCGTCCGGGCGATCCTGCATCGTGACCTCTATCGGGGCGTCGTCGTCTGGAACAAGACGCAGGCGATCATCCGGCACGGCACCAAGACCTCGCGCACGCGCCCGACCTCGGAGTGGATCACGGTCGAGGCGCCGGAGCTGCGGATCGTCCCGCCCGACCTCTGGGCGCGGGTCGCACAGAAACTCGCGAAGTCCCGGACCGAGTACGTGCGCACGGCATCGGGCCGCTTGCTGGGGCGCCCGTCTGGGGCCGACCTGCGCTCCCAATACCTCTTGAGCGGCCTGGCGCAGTGCGCCGTGTGCGGCGGCTCGCTCGTCTGCCAGCTGCGGCGGAAGCAGGACGGCAAGAACGTCTACACGTGTGCCTACTACCACGGGCGAGGGCGGGCGGTCTGTACCAACGACCTGCGCATCAATCAAGGCATCCTGGATTCGGCGGTCCTCCACGCGCTCCACCAGGTGCTCGACGAGAAGATCCTGGCCGAGGCGGTCCAACAGGCGCTGGCGAAGATTCGCGCCGACCAGACGATGTTCCCCGACGAACGCCTGGCCCTCGACCGGCAGCTCTCGCTGATCGACAGCCGGGAACGGGCCCTGGTCGAGGCCATCGCCTCCGGGCACGCGACCCCGATTGTCTATCGAGAACTCAAACAGGAAGATGCGGCGAAGAATCGCTGCACGGCCCGGCTCGCCGAATTGGATCAGCTGGTGCGCGTCACCTCGCTGGACGCGAAGCGGATCGAGCGCGCCCTCCTCGACCGGGCGGCGGACGTGAAGGCCCTCTTAGGCCGACACATCCCACAGGCCCGGCAGATGCTGCGCAAGCTGATCGAGGGGCGGATCGTCTGCACCCCGTTCGACGACGCCCGAGGCCGGGGCTACCTGCTCACGGCCACGGGGACCTATGCGGGGCTCTTCGATAAACAACTGGTTAAGAATGGTGGCGGAGAGGGAGGGATTTGAACCCTCGGTAGAGGTTTTGCCCCTACGACGGTTTAGCAAACCGTTGCCTTCGGCCACTCGGCCACCTCTCCATATCTCTGTTTTCGCGTAGTTAGCGGGTTTGTCGTTCGGCGCGTGTCCTCACTGTTGTGAATCCCGTTGTGAAATTCTTCGACCAATCCTTCAACGGCTTGCGCCTTCCGTCCTGGGGCGACGTGTCCATAGCGTTCCAGCATCCGCAAGCTGGACCATCCACCCAGCTCCTGCACGGTTCGCAGATCCACCCCACCGGCAATGAGTCGCGTGGCGAAGCTGTGGCGGGTGGTGTGCGGGGTGACGCCTTCCAGACCGGCGCGGGTACAGGCCGACTCAAACCCGTTGCGGATCGAATCATACGGTTTTCCCGTGCGGGTTGTAAAGACGAATTCACCTCTCGCCTCAGTCTTGAGACGCGACAGCGCGGCCTGTACGGCGGAATTGAGGGGCACCGTGCGCGTCTGTCCGCTCTTGGCGTACCCGGCTTGCACCGTGAGGGTCCGGCGTGAGAGATCCACATCCGCCCATCGGAGCGTGAGGGCCTCCGATTGAAGGCGCAAGCCGCAATGCATACCGACCAAGATGATCGACCGGAGCGGTTCTGGCGCGGCCTGTAAGAGGCGGCGCTCTTCTTCTGGCTCCAGGTGCCGCAACCGTTGCCGCGGTTCTTTGACCAGCTTGACCGTACAGACCGGATTTACGCCTTCAAACAGGGTCCAGTCTTGGCAGCGATGAAAGAGCGCCTTGAGCACGGCCAGCTCACGATTCGCCCGGACACGGGCCCCGGCCTGGATGCGTTTCTGTTTGTGGGCCTCGACATGAAACGGAGCAATCTCGCTCAATCGCTTGGTGCCAAAACTCTCAGCCAGGCGGCGCAAGCATTCTTTGTAGGTGGTGACGGTGTTCGGCTTTTTGTTCGCGTCAGCCCACGCCTCGAACTTTTCGCGCGCATCTTTGAATGGAAGATCCTTGTTCTTCCGACCGATCCCGGCCTCACCCTTCAGGATGCCGGCGCGTTTCACGTTGGCGAGTTCACCGGCGACCGTGCGCTTGATCCCTTTGCCCAGCTTGATCACGTGCCGGGCGCCGTCAATGCGGCAATCGAGGTACCACGTGCTTCCTCTGAGATAGAGCCCATCACCTTTTCGTGCCATGCTTGCCCCCTTTCGTCGTCCGTTGTTTCGCCTACTTCCTTTTTCGCTGCTCACGCCACTCCCGAACTCTCGCCTTCACCGCACACGGGCTTTCCTGCTTGGTTCCCGTGGGACAGAAGCGTTGCCGACGGTCCGTCTGAATGAATCGGCCCCCGCAGGTTTCGCAGCGAGTCACCCGCCCCCCGCTCATGACATTGGAGAGGTGCCAATACACCGCCTCAATCAATGTGCTGAACGAGCTGTACTGAACGAAGATTCCTCGTGTTTCATCCCAGGCAATCTCCGGATGAATTCCAGAGATATTCTCATTGACGATGGTCTCAAGAATGCTCGCCGCCAATCTTCTGTGGCTGCTGGGGGGAAAAAACGAACAAGACCTCACGTTTCCACGCGCCGCGAACGTCACAAAAAAAGGTTGGTGCTTCAATCTCCGATGCTCCAGCTTTTTCAGTGTGCGCTCAAGCCCCTCAGCATCCTCCTGATCGAGCACGTCTTTCAAGGTTAGGGCGAGTTGTACCGTCTCCGCGTGGCTCCAAATCCATTCGACGGGATCACTCACCGGCCGCCCAGCGAATTCTTTTGTGGGTAATAGGTTCGAGTAACCGAGAAGACCATACGTGTCGGCAAACTTGATCACGGCCTTTTTGTTGCCGCGCTCCAACTTCGCGAGTTCCCCAGGCAGCTCTAGTCGCGTGCTCGGACTGTACAGATGGGGCGCTTTCAGTGCCACAACCGGAGCGAGCACTGTGCAGCCATGGGACCGGCGAATGATGTGGGCCTCGTCAACAGTCCACGCGATCGGCAGGCCTGAGCGCCGCCCCTGTGCGGGATCAAATGTCGGCATCTTGTTGGTCATATTCGTAACGCCTATGTAACGGTAATACTGATTGATATAGCGTATCTTTAGAGACTATATAGCACTGTGTAACGCAGGTCAACGCGAAAAACGGAGGGAATTGTGATGAAGAAAATAGGAGTAGCCAAACTATTCAGCTTGCAAGAGCTTGAATCGCTCACCGGAAAGACCGTGGGCTCGTGGCGGAAAGACATTCGGGAACGACGCATTGACATAGTCCGTCTGGGTCGGCTCGTGCGCGTTCCGGAAGAGGAAATAGCCCGACTTTATAACGGGGGATTCGTTCCCCGGACTGTAAGGGAACGCCATGAGAAAGCTTCCGCCTAACAAGCAACTAGGTCAAGGAGTCGGCCCGCGCACGCTGAACGGCTCGCTGCTCGACGTGAGGTGCGGTTCACTTTTCCTTGGATGGTCCGAAAAACGCACCCGCGGACTCATCGAACGGAAGCTGATCCCCTTCAAGCGGCTCGGCGGGCGGATCATTTTTATTAAGGCTGAGCTGGAACTATGGCTCTCGTCGCTCGACGGCTGCTCGCTGGATGAAGCCCGCGCAAACCTGGAGGCGCGCCGATGACCCTCGCCGATCTCTTGTCACGGTTCGATAATGTGACGCCACGGGGCCGCCGCTCCCTGGTGACGTGTAAATCTCATGAAGATAAAAATCCGTCCTTATCGATCTCCGAAGGCGAGCGCGGCCTACTGCTGAAGTGCTGGGCTGGGTGTTCCTTAATTGAAATCTGTCAGAGCATCGGCATCGAACAGCGGGATTTATTTTTTGACGCGCCCACGTCTCGCGGGCAACGACCCACTCCAAAAACTCCCCGTCTCGATCGCATTGCATTAGCGTTTCGCTGGGACTTGGCGGCACTGGATCTCCGGTTGCGAGCCGAAAAGATTATTGAAGCGGGAAAGACACTGGATGTAGTTAGCCTGAATGACGACGATCTGGACCGAGCCATCGAACATGCGGCCCTAGCCTATGCCGATTGTGACCGGGCCGAACTCTTCGAGGGCGTTGCCGATGATCTGCGGATGAAGGAATTTCGTGAGAGGGATCATGCACAACACCAACGGGTTGCTTGAGATGGAACGGGCGGCGAAGAGTCCGTTAGGGCCTCAGTTGCACAATGGCGAACCGCAATCGGAGACGCCGCGCTTGGCTGATCTGCTGGATGAAATCGACTTCCTCATCCGCCGCTTTGTGCAATTACCTAAGTCAGAACTGGCTATGCTCATCGCGCTGTGGATCACCGAAAGCTATACATTCGAGCAGTTCCGTTATTGCGGCTATCTCGCCCTGCGAAGCGCGACGCCGCGCTGTGGGAAAACCCTGCTGATGAAAATATTGAGCCAACTGGCGAACGGCTCCCCTCCCATTACAGCGGTGCCGACGCCCGCGACATTGTTTCGATCGAGTCGTCCGGTCTTGTTGCTCGACGAGGTGGATAAACTCCGCAATGCCGACAAGGAAAAATATGGCGAAGTGCTCGCCGTCTTGAATTGCGGGTTTGAGGCTGGGGCCGTGGTCGAGCGCTGCAATCAGAAAACGTTCGAAGTGAAATCGTATCCCGTGTTTGGTCCGAAGGCGGTCGCCGGCATCGAGGGGCTTGCCGATACCCTGGCGGACCGTAGTTTTCAGATCCAGATGGAACGCAGCGCCCATCGGATGCCGCGGTTCAATCTCCGCAAGATGGACGACCTCTTTATTCAGCTTCGGGTGGGCCTGCAAGGATGGGCGGAGCACTACGGCGAACAGCTTGCGGATATTTACGATGAGCTGCCCGATCAAATTGATTGCCTCGAAGGGTTCGACGATCGATTCCAAGATATCGCGGAACCGTTGATCGTCGTCGCCACCTTGGCGGATGCCGAGCGGCCCGAAGGTCCGGCGATCCTTCCTCGACTCTTGGCTGGACTCAATGCGTCCGCCAGCAGGCGCGAACCATCAGGACGTGAAAAGCAACTGCTCGCGTTCCTGGACATTGCCGCGACGAAGTTAGGAGATACGGATGAAATCTTTGTTCGATCTGCGGACCTGCTGGCCGATATCGCGGTAATCGAGGACCTCAGCTTCATTGAAACAGGCCGAAAGCTCGCCGGGCTGTTAAGGCACTTCGATCTACGTCCCAGCTTCAACCATGCCAAGACGGAGCGGGGCTATTGGATCACCAAATCATGGGTTGAGACCTGGCGTGGACGCTACGCGAAAGTGGGGGAACTATGACCTTCACACCCTGTANNCCTGTACCCCCCCCTTGAAGCGTCCGAACCGTCCGAAACCTGCTCCAGTGGCGGCGATGAGGTGGTTTTCAAAGCGTCCGACGCGGACGCATTACGGACGCATTGGAAATGGCATGATCCCCGCTCTAGGCGCGGCGTTCGGACACTTCGGACGCTTTGCGGGGGGGGGGGGTAAGGCACCATGAGCCACGATGATCTCGTGCAACGAGCCCTTCGTCTCCTGGCGCAACCGATCGAGACGGGCAAGGCGAAAGAGGCGTTGAGGCAACAGCAGGCGCACAACCCGACCCCCACCATTGCTGTCGGCTCGCTGATCCAATGGCAACGGGCCGACCTCACCATGCAGACCGGCGTGGTGGATTATCTCCATACCGATGACGTCGGGGTTGCGTGGGCCTTCGTCACCATCGGGGAAGGTTGGGCGGCAGTCAACCTGACAGTCGTGAAGTAGATCGAAGAAGGGGCGGAGCAATGATACGGAAACTTGTGGCGATCCCCACCGGGGATGGAATCGTGCCTCAGAACTGGCTCAGCCTCACGACACAGCCGGACTATGCTCGCCTTGTCGACAAGCTGCGCACAGTCGAGGGGCAGATCATGGACGCCCAGCACGCTGGCAATCAGGCCGAGTCGGATCGACTGCAATCGGACCGAGTGGAGGTCGAAGCCGCAGTGATCCGGATGACGGAACAACTGCATCAGGAGCTGAAAGAGCTGTTAGATCCCAGCGCGCGCGCGTTCGTGCGATCCACGTTGAACGCGCTGGAGGTTTTTATTCGATGGCAGTCTATCGTGTCAACGATCCGGCTAGCCGTTCAAGTGACCGGGTTCTGTCCGTCTGCTCTCCCGCATCGCGTGACCGTGGAAGCCATTGTGAACTGTGACCTGAGGCCCGCACTGGTCTTGTTGGTGGGACAAGCACAGACGGATGGCGCCATCACCAGTGCCGAAGCAGTGGCCCTGCTGTCTGGGAAGCAGATCGACTCACGGCTCCCCTCGGGCAATGAGCCGGCAATCCAACAAACGGAATGAGGCGCCAGCAAGAATGCAGCCTTCTGCACATTAACCAACGGAGGAAGCCATGGACACTTCAGCAGCGAAAGTCAGTTTGATGGAAAAGGTGTTGAACTGGGTGGACGGATCACCCCATGGGCAACGCTATAGAGCGGAAATGGAGCAACAGGCTAAGACCAAACGAGTGGCACTCATCGCGCAAATTGAAACGCTGCGCATGAGGCTCGTCCTGGAAATCCCCCCGTTACAGCAGGCCATGGAGGCCGCCAAGGCGCGAGAGCAGGACGCGCACCGAGCGCTGGGGGAGGCGAAGGCGCAGGCGGGTCAGGCCTATGGGGCCTACCTGCAAGTGTATCTCCCTGTTTCGGCTGAGATTGATCGGTGCGAAGCACAGCTCCACGCGCTCGGCGATGAACGCATTGATGCGTTCATTCGGGAGGTCTCTGAAGACTTTGAAACGCGCCGGCACGACCTCGTCAAAACGAGCTCCTTGCCACCCAAACGGGACCCATTTACAGGAGAGGTCGTGGTGCGAGTCTCGTCAAACGCCAGGTTTTTTGAGCGGTGGGCGAGGAGCAATCGTGAAGCGATTTCCCGAGCCAGGGACTTGAAGTTAAAGAACCCGGAAAATCTTGACCAGGAACTGGCGGCCCTGCGCGACACTATCCCTAAAGCCAATGCCGCCGAGTTAGAGTATTGGGAATATCGAGTCCCTGCGCGGGACATTTTGAGGCAGATGCCAAGCCCATGAACGGTATCCAGACGGAATTTACAAACAAGAGTTGAACACACACAAGGAGAGAATCATGAACGCTATCATCGAGACGCCAGAAACCAATACCACCCCCACTCCCCCAGCATTGAGCGTCACGCAAGCCGAAGTGAGGGTGCGGACATTTGATGAGCAAGGCCGCGCTCAATATGGACGTCCCATCGATACGAAGACGGAATTCTGTTCCTTGGGGGAGCAGCTAGGCGCGGTCATGCATGCGAGTTTTGGCCGCACGATGGATCCACGCCTCGTCTGCCTGCGCGCGGCGACAGGTCAGGGCGAAGCCATTGATAGCGATGGCGGATTTCTCATCCAGCGAGACTTTGCCAGCGATCTGGTCAAGCGGATTTACAATTTGGGGGAAATGCTGACCCGCGTCAAACACATTCCAATTACCACTGGAGCCAATGGCCTGAAGATGTTCATGGGTGAAGAGATCAGTCGCGCGACGGGATCACGTTGGGGTGGCATTCAGGTGTACCGAATAAGCGAAGGGGCCACTGTTGTAGCCAGTAAAATGAAAGTGCGCCAGCTGGAATTGAAGCTGAAAAAATTGATGGGGCTCTGCTATGTGACGGAAGAGCTCAGTCAAGACACCGCAGCCATGGAAGCGGTTATCCGAGAGGCCTTTCCGAAGGAAATGAGCTTTGTGATGGAAGACGAAATCCTGAACGGGACTGGCGCCGGGCAAATGCAGGGGATTCTGAACAGTCCCGCCCTGGTGACCGTGGCGAAGGAAACGGGCCAGGGAGCCGCCACGATCCAAAAAGAGAACATCGACAAGATGTGGTCCCGGATGTATGCGGGCGGCCGCGCCAATGCCGTCTGGCTGATCAACCAGGACGTGGAACCGCAACTCGACAACATGCAGATGGTGATCGGTGTCGGGGGCGTCCCGGTGTACTTGGCCCCGGGGGAATCCGTCGAAACACCGTTCGCCAGACTGAAGGGGCGGCCGGTGATCCCTGTCGAATACTGCTCCACGCTGGGGACAGTCGGGGATATTGTACTTGTCGACCTCAGCCAGTACCTCATGATCGACAAAGAAGGGCCGCTGGGCGTCTCAAGTATCCATGTGCGGTTCATTAATGATGAAGAGGTCTTCCGGTTCACGATGCGCAACGATGGCCAGCCGACGTGGATTACCTCGTTGGCGCCGTACAAAGGGACCGCAACACAGTCCGCATATGTCGCCTTGGGGACTCGCTAATGCCGACACTGCCCCTCAGGCCCTGCTTGCAATCAGGCTGTCCCGCGCTCACGTCGACCGGGCGTTGTCCGGCACATCCGCGGGCGGTCAGACCGGTGACAAGTGCACGCCACTATGATGATCGACGGGAGAGTTCCACGGCGCGAGGATATGGGCATGCGTGGCAACAGCGGCGTGCCGCCTATCTCAAGCGCCATCCCTTCTGCAGTCAATGTGGGCAGCCAGCAACGGTGGTGGATCATGTGAAGCCGAAGTCACGAGGCGGGGCAGATGATGAGTCAAACTATCAACCGATGTGTGAGACGCATCATAACGCGAAGCGAGGGCGGGAACGACATGGCCAATGAGTGCGGAGGGATAGGGACTATCATCTCCACTGAGTTTCCAGCCAGACCGCTGTGCCCCCATTGCGCATGCCTCGGAGAAATTGGAAAACAAAAAGTCCCCTCGTTGGTGATGAAATGAAGGCACAAAATGACAGATAAGACGACTCGGGGAAAGCTTATCAATCTTTTCCCTACACGAAAGAAACCGGCGAGTTCTTCAATAGAGGCTCACTCGATGAATGCGCGCGTCACGCCCAAGACCTATCCCTGGCCCGCTGGCGATCCAACGAAACCGGCAGATCTCACTCCCGATGCCTCTCGCGAGTGGGATCGTGTCTGTCGGTACATGCGCCGCCAAGGGACGCTCTCGCCAGCATACTGGGGGGTGGTGTATGCGGCCGCGTCTGGCTGTGCCGCGTTCAAACGAATGTTGCGCCACGTGCGCACGGCGAGGATCACTGCTGCGAATGGGAAGGGCGTGCTGCGTCACATGGAGGCCATGCGCAACACCTACCTACGTGCTGTGCGCTCGTTGCGATGCCCGCCCGCCCGGATGGTCCTGAATCATCAGCCGGGCGACCGCTGATCTCGTGCTGTTCACTGGAGGGGAATGACATGAAGGGCCGAAAGCCAAAACATCTCGCACTGAAAATCCTGCAGGGGAATCCGGGTGGTCGACCGTTAGAGGGATCCGGAGATCCCTTTACCGTTGGCCGGCCGGAGAAGCCTGAGGCGCTCGACAAGTTTGCGAGCGGTGAATGGGACAGACTGGTCTCACAGCTCGCGCCCGTCCTTACGGCGGCGTCGAGGGGCATGTTGTTTGTGTGTGTTGACGCCTATTCCCAAATGATGCAGGCGGCCGCCGTGTTGCAGAAGAAGGGTCTGACATACACGACCAAGACCGAGTCCGGCTCGGTCATGATTCGGAAACGACCCGAAGTGTCAATCAAAGAGAATGCACGAAACGCCTACCACAAAAGTTTGTGCGAATTGGGCGCTTCACCCGTCGCACAGACTCGCGTTCACCCGTTGCCTACGCAACAACGGAAGCTGTCAGGGGTGAAAAAACTACTCGGTTGAGGAGGAATCATGGCCAATAAACTCGTGCTCGAAGTCGTCGCTGATGTCAATAATTTTCTCAAAGGCCTGATGGACGCCCAGCGTTCGCTCGACAATTTTCTCAAAGGAACCGGATCGTCTGCCAGCGGGACGAACCAATCGATGAGTGACCTGGGCGTGACGATTGGCAAGATGGCGGCGATTGCGGGGGCGGCTGGGACGGCCATCTCCGCAAGCTTTTTGACGTTGGAGAAAACGACGGCGGACATTGGGGATCATTTCATCAAACTCTCAGAGAAAACAGGTATTGCCGTGGAAACGCTTTCCGCACTCTCGTATGCGGCGAAACTTTCAGATGTTGATGCTGAAGGGATGCAGAAATCGTTGGGACGACTCGCGCGCGTCATGGACGGCGCGGAAGAAGGGGGCAAGAAAGCGGCGGCGGCGTTCGAATATCTGCACATCGAAACGACGACCGCGGACGGCAAACTCCGACCCATGGGCGATCTCCTCCTCGATGTCGCGGATCGATTCTCCCACATGGAAGATGCGACGAAGCGGGCGGCCTTGGCGCAGCAGCTGTTCGGACGTGGGGGTCTCGACATGATTCCGATGCTGCAGCAAGGCAAGGAGGCCATCCAGGCCAGCATGGATGAAGCGAAGAGGCTGGGCGTGGTCTGGTCCACCGATATGGCCTCCTCGGCTGAAAGCTTTAACGAGAACCTGAAACACTTGGAGGCGGGGGTCTCCGGTGTCAGCCAGCAAATCGGCAAAGCGTTCCTCCCGGTCCTCGCGGAGGTGCTCCATGCCATGCAGCCCATCCTGGAGACCGCGGTGGAATGGGCGACGTGGTTTGACGGGCTGGATGCGGGAGTCAAGCGCACGGTGGCGGTCTTTGCCATCGCCTTTGCCGTAGGTGGTCCGATCGTGATTGCCGTCGGGGCGGTCGTGACGGCCATTATGTTGATCAGTTCGCCGCTGCTGATTGGTGGGGCCTTGATTCTCGGACTCATCGCCGGCGCAGCCGCCATCGCGGCGAACTGGCAGGCCTTGAAAGATAAAACGTCAGGGATCTGGGAAGAACTCAAAGGGTCGGCCATTGTGCAGTGGACCGAGTTGAAAGTGTTCGTGACGCAAACGGTCATGAACATGGTGCTGGACATCGGCAACTGGATGGGGGCGAAGCTGCAGGCGGCGATGGATCTCGCGCTCGCCCCGATTCAGAAAACACTGGACGCCTTCAAATGGCTGCATGACCAAGTGACGGGGCATTCCGAAATCCCGGACATGGTCGAAGAAATCGGCACGCACATGCAGCTCCTCGATGTGAAGATGGGCTCGGCGGCCCGTATTGCGACGGCGAATACGCTGGAGCAATTCAAGGGGATGAAGATGAGTATCAATCAGGTGTTTACGGAGATCGTCGGCGTGACCATCTCGACCTGGGGCAGCGTCACGAACACCTTCTCAGGCGCGCTCGCGAAGACTATCACGGAAGGCAATGACTGGAAGAAAACATGGCTGTCGATTGAAAACAGCGTGTTGCAGGGATTTATCAATCTCGGTCTGCAAACCGTGACACAAGGCGCGATCACGCTCGCCAAGATGCTTGTGCAGGATACGGCCTCTGCGGCAGCACATGTGGCGTTAAATACCGCGACGGACACCACCATCGTCGCGAGCCATACCACCGCTGCTGTCGCGTCGGCCTCTGTCTGGGCTGGGGCCTATACCTTCATTGCGGCTGCGGGCTCCGCGGCCTTGGCCGGGTTTGAAGCCATGGCGACGACGATGGTGGATACCGTCATCATGATCGGGAATTTTATCGTGGGGTTGCTAGAGGGGATTGCGACGGCCCTCAAGGCTTCGGTCGTGGGCATCCCCATCGGTGTGCTCGTGGGGGCCGCGGCGTTTGGATTAGCGGCCTTCCTGGCTACGCAGGGGTCGGAGTTTGCCGGCATTTCTGCCGGGGTCATCGGCGGGACTTCCCTCGCGTTTACGTTGCTGGCGGAAGGCGGCGTGGTCACGCGTCCGACTTATGCCCTGGTCGGAGAAGCTGGCCCGGAAGCCGTCATCCCCCTGAATCGTATGGGCGACATAGGCGTCCATGGTGGCGGCGGCGGCAATATGACCACCGTCGTGCAGCTCGACGGTCGTGAAATTGCCAGGAGCACGCTGAAATATATGCCAGGCATCGTCTACATGAAAACGGGGCTCGCATGATTATCGGCAGCTCACCCTATGGCGATGCACCCGTCTGCAGCTTGGCCGAAATTGCGCTGGTCTCCGAAGCCGAAGCGGGCTGTCCAGGCGCGCGAGTGCTGAAGACGTGGGAAGTGTGAGGACGCAAGGCTGACTGGGCTCCGTGCGGTGGGGGTGATAGGCAGTGCCTGAGGGGGCGCCTTCTCAAGCTATCAGTGCTGGATCCGGGGCGTCTTGCGGGCCGACGTGGTGTTGGAACATGACGATCAGTTCTGCGTGATCGCCGGGGTGGTGCCCGGCATAGGGCGAGTAAGCGGGGCGGTGACGTCCTTTCACCTCCCTGCAGGGGATCTGTCCGGTGTCACAACCGGGCAGAGCGCGCTTCCCAGGCCGTATCTCCCCGGCACCCGGCGCGCACTAACACCCGAGACACATCGGGGGCAAGCGGTACGTGCGGCTCACCATCACGCCGGCGGCTCCGAGTGCGAGACCATGAAACGATCCAGGTCCTCTTTCGTGATCGCCCCATCAATCACAATTTGTTCCCCTGCGGTGTCTGCCATTGGAGCCTCAGATCCGTGCTGGGCGGCCCACGTAAACAACTTCGTCAGGTTCTCCCACGTCATTTCCATCATGACTCCGGCGGCTTCAGCGGCCCGGCCCATTCCCCTTCTGCTAGGCTCAACCTGCTCGTGCTCCCGTCGCTCCATGGTCCGACGGTATTAGATCGCGGTTCTACCCGCACAATCACGCTATCCAAATCGACGCTATCTACGCGGTGCCAGTACCATCCCGACACCATCGGCTTGTCTGTTGCCCAGATCAACATGGATCATTTCCCCTTCGGCAGCAGCCCTCCTGCTTCTTGCTGTTCTGTCTGGATAGAATTTACCTCAGTTTTGAGATGGGAGCTTGCACGAAAGGTCACTACTCTGCGTGGCGAGATCATGACTTCCTCGCCTGTTCGTGGATTTCGTCCTCTGCGAGGAGCCTTATTCCGCACCGTAAACACGCCAAAGTTGACGATGCTGACCGGTTCCCCTTTTTGAAGGGTGGATTTGAATAATTCAACAACCCAATTCAGCAGCGAGGCCGCCTCGTTTTCCGAGATCCCCGCTTCCTGATGAATGCGCTGAGCAATGTCCGTCTTTCGCATCTGGTCTTATTTCGACTTCGGCAGCAGCCCTTTCTTCTCCAGCTCCTGCCAGTGCGCCTCCACCAGTTTGATGATGTAGGCCTTGACCGAGAGGCCCTCAAGCGCGGCGCCGATCTTCGCTTTCACGATCGCGTCCCGAGGCACCTCGCGAAAGTTCCACACCCCTGCTTCGTCCTGTTCTTTTCCCTTCGGCATGGCGGGCACTCTAGCAAAGCCATCTACATCCTTCAATACCACTTGACATATTACATCATATGATGTAAATACATCCCTAACAGCAAGGAGGTCCTATGAAGATGTTTCGGATGAATGTCTCTATTCCCCTTTCTCTCAAGGCCAAGCTCGACGCTGAACGGCGCCATGGTACGACGGCGAGCGGGCTGATTCGGCATCTGCTGGAGCAGCATTTCAAGGGCAAGACAGCGGCATAACTCACAACCAAGGAGGTTCGACATGGGCAAAGCACTCACACTCGTCAGCGGATCCACGGAGACGAAGGCAGAAAAACCGGGCTGCCCCTTGCGAGAGCGCCCGGTGACGGAGGAGGTCATTTTCAAGGGGACAGATGATTGTGGCCGGTCCGGCTGGTTTCTTCGGCTGACGGCCAGCGGCCTGTATCCGCGTCGTATTGGGCCGTACCGGACTCAGCGCCAAGCCATCGAGGTCTTAGAGGCGTTCACTTCTGAGCTGGTATTGGGTGCCTTGTTGGATTTGCACAACGACATGACGAGCCAGCAAGTGTATGTGATCGAAGGGGTGCCCGTGCTGGCTGGACCACGAAAGACGCGGTGATCCAATGACCTTCAAACAATTTCGCAAGCCCGCCAACGGCCATTCCAGAACGGCGATCGTCAACGGGCGGATCGTCGGCGGGCGAGGCTTTCGGCTCATGTCGAAGATCGGCCAGAACGCGATCAGCTTGAACCGGCTGGAACAGTTGCTCGCCGAAGCACAGTCCCGCGGAACTCCCCGCGATGGAGGCGTTCATGTGGGTCGAGCCTGATTTCGGCAGTACGATGACGCGCACGGGCGCCAGCCACGCGCACACCGTGACTCCCGCCTCCACACGGTCCGGCCTACAGGCGGGGGCGGCGGGGGCTCCCTCGGCCATGACCCTGGAGGCCTTTCTGGTGGTCTACATTCGGAATCACGTCAACCAGCTGACCGTCGGCATTAAGGCGGAACAGACCTCGATGATTCGGCGCTTTTTTGTCCCGCTGTATCCCTACGCCCTCGCAGACATCACGCCGCTGACGGTGGAGTCGTGGTTTCATGAGATCGGCGAGCATAGCCAATCCCAAGCGAACAAGAGCCTGGGCATGCTCCGCACGATATTCGGGCGGGCGCGCGATTGGCGGGTGTTCACGGGGGAGAATCCGGCGTCGCGCGTGAGGAAATATACCCGGCCCTCCCGGACGCGCTTCGTGCAGCCGAATGAGATGCCCGCCCTGATGGCGGTCCTTCAACGGGAGCGTGAGGACATTCAATGTTTCTTCCTGTTGTGCCTCTTGGTCGGCTGCCGGCGGAGTGAAGGCCTCACGCTGAAATGGGCAGATCTCGATCCCGCTGGGGGGCTCTGGCACAAGTCAAAGACGAAAACCGGGTTCGCGCATACGATCCCGATCCCGCGGTCCTTGTTAGAGCGGCTCGACGCCCTCCCACGCATCAATGAATGGGTGTTCGCGACCCAGCAGGGGCACTGGTGCCGGTCGATGGCGAGCGAGCGGTGGAGCGTGATTCGCAAGGCGGCGGGGCTGGATAGCGTGACCATACACGATCTGAGAAGAACGTGCGCCTCATGGCTGTGCATCCAGGGAACCAATCTGGCGGTGATTGGCAGAGGCGTGCTCAATCATACGAATTTGTCCAACACGGCAATTTATACCCGATTAAATACCGGGCCAGTGGCGCAGGCGTTAGAAGAGAATAGTACCCGCATGCTGGGCAGCGGCCCGAGCGTGCGCCCCGTCATGCCCAGCTCACCGACGAGCCCGCCGCCCCAGGCCCCGGCGTGGCCGCTCTCACGCGAGGAGGAGCGGGACGAGTGGCCGGGATGAACACGAGGATTCACACAGCCAGAATAGGAGGAGCCAGACCATGGGAATGCTCTACAAGCGAGGCGAGATTTTTTGGGTCAAATACTATAGCGGCGGCAAGCCCATTCGAGAAAGTACAAGCACGACAAAGCAGAAGGAGGCTGAACGGTTCTTAAAGGACCGAGAGGGCCGCGTGGCGATGGGTGCGCCGATCATGCCGAAGGTACAAAAGACCACCGTCAATGAATTGCTGACCGACCTCAAAGCGCACTATAAGACGACAGGCCAGCGTACATTACGCGAAGCCGAGACGCGGCTCGCACCTCTGACGCGGTTCTTTACGGGCCGACGGGCCAATGCGATGAGCGGCGATGTCCTGACGGCGTACATCCAGCATCGGCAAGTCGGCGGGTTGTCCAATGGCACCATCAATCGTGAACTCAGTGTGCTCGGCACGGCCTACAAGCTGGGCCTGGAGCATGCGAAGGTGGTGCGCCGTCCTGTGATTCACATACTGAAAGAGGCCCGACCACGGCAGGGATTCTTTGAGGAGTCCCAGTTCCTCGCGGTGCGGAAGTATCTGCCGGAGGATCTGCAAGTCGCCGTGACGATCATGTGGTTGTATGGATGGCGGCGCAGCGAAGTGATGTCGCTGCAGTTGAGCCAGATCGACCTAGAGGCGAGCACGTTGCGGCTGGAACCCGGCACGACGAAAAACCAAGATGGACGGGTCGTGTATATGACGCCCGAATTGAAGACGCTCGTCTCGGCGCAGATCGGACGGGTGAAACTCCTGTCACGTCGGTTGGGCCGCGTCCTACCCCAACTGTTCGTCCATCTGCATGGTTGCTATACTGGGCAGCCCGTCTATGATTTTAGAAAAGCTTGGTCACACGCCTGTGAACGGGTAGGATTGGTCGGCATGTTGCGACACGATTTCAGGCGCTCGGCCGTCAGAAATATGGAACGCGCCGGCGTGCCTCGATCCGTCGCGATGAAAATTTCAGGACATAAAACGGAAAGCATCTATCGGCGCTATGCGATCGTGAGCGAGTCCGACATTCAGGACGCCACACGCCGACTCCTCGGGCACAACGGGCACAATTTGGGCACACTCCCCTCTCCGTCGGTGGACATCGCACACGTAAGTCGCTAATATTCCTCGCAGGCTGGCGTAGCTCAATGGCAGAGCAGCGGTTTTGTAAACCGCAGGTTGGAGGTTCAATTCCTCTCGCCAGCTCCATTTTTCAATCACTTGCCTTGCTTGTTC
>PLBR01000011.1 GCA_003135435.1 Nitrospira sp.
AAATCTGGCCGACCGACAGATAGTTCGCGGCGCGCCAGTAGGCATCCATCTTGTGGAGCAGTTCCGGGGAAAGAGTTTGTGTCTTCATGGTTCAAGTCACCTTTTTCAGCCAAGACCGAGAACGCGGATAACCGAACGCGCAATCATCAGTTCCTCGAAGGTGGCCTCCGGCAGTCCGATCCGCTCAATCCCGCCCTCCAGAATCCGTCGCAGCAAGTCACCGGCCTCGAACAGCGCAAACTTGATGCTCGACGAGCCACCATTGATTGTCAGGATGCAGGTCTCATTTGAATTCATGGCTGATTCCTTCATCAAGGACTTTCCCTGCCTTTGAAAATGTGAAACAGGAAAGCCAGCGATGGCAGCAGGACAATGCCGCCGGCACACAAAGTCAGAACCAGCAAGCGTAAGGTGATTTCAGGGGCGTGAGCATTGCTCACGGTAACGTCCGGCGTCACGAGATTGGGATATTGCGCCAGGCACCACCCCCCGAGGATGAGTGTGACCTGACTGAGGGCGGCCATTCGCGCTGCGGCAAACCACCGCTGCCACAGAGTCACCAGCGCGACAATGAACATCACGGTCGTACACGCCAAAAGCAACGGTGCCCACCAGTGCGTCAAGCCATTATATATCTCCGGCGCGCCTTGTTTGGAGGCGAGAAAAACCACCCATGCAATTGGTGCCAGGGTCAAGCCGGACCAAAGTGCCCTCAGCCGAAAATCATTTTGCAGATCGGGCTGCTCCTTCGTGTGAAGCGTCAGGTAGGTAGCCGACAGAAAGGCAAACAGCCCCAGCGCAAATACACCGCAGGCGAGCGCGAACAGCGTCAACCAGCCCGCGAAGAAACCACTCACGACCTGACCATTCACGATGCGAATCTGACCCGTGGTTAACGCGCCGAGTATCATGCCCTGAGAAAACGGAGTAAAGAAACTGGCGATGCCAAACACCGTGCTCCAGTGGCGCTGTGTCGCCTCCGACCGGGAGTCGTATTTGCGAAACATAAAAGCCGAGCCGCGCAGCACGATGCCGATGAGCATCGCGGTTAACGGGATGTTCAGCGCGGTCATCATCCCGGCGAAACCCATCGGAAAACCGGTGAACAGCAGTACCACCACCAGGATGAGCCAGACATGGTTGGCCTCCCAAATNNCGCCAAAATCCGCGCCGCCCATGAGGGCATACAAGATCAGTGACAGCGCAATGGCAATAGCAACGATGAGTTCAAGCATGGCTTCAAGCCGGTGACGGTTTGGAAACCGGCCCTGGTGTCTCTAAAAACTGACGGCGCAGCAGGAAAAACACGATGAAGGCGAGAAAGACGTATAACTCAGTGAAGGCGATGAACGGCACCACAATCCAAGGCATCGGCGTGACCGCGTCTGCCGTTCGCATCACGCCGTAAATGATCCAGGGCTGGCGCCCGGCTTCGGTCACGACCCAGCCGGCTTCAATCGCCACAAACCCCAACGGCCCGGCTGCAACCAAGGCGCGCAGCAGCCACGGGTGGTCGGGCAGCCGTCGGCGCTTGCACCAGAGCCAGACCGACCACGCTCCCAATGCCAGCATCGCCATTCCTGAGCCAACCATGAAGTCAAACGACCCATGAACAATCCGCACGTTGGGCCAGTCACTTTTGTGGAACTCTTCCAGACCGACGACCTTGGCGTCGGCGGTGCCCGTGAGAAGAAAACTCAAGCCCCCCGGAATGCGGAACGCATAGTCGGTCGTGCGTAGCTCATCGTTCGGAATTCCCCCGATGAGCAAGGGTACTCCAGTTTGGGTTCGATAATTCGCTTCCATCGCCGCGAGTTTGGCAGGCTGCAACCGGCTCACGGCACGGGCGCTTTGGTGGCCGCTCAGGATTTGCAGCGGGATGCTGATGCAGGCAACGGTCAGCGCAATGCCCAGCGCGCTCCGATGAAAACGGTTGTTCCGATCTCGCAACAGGAAGAACGCATGGACCGCCGCCACCGCGAAGCCCGTCGCAACGAAAGCCGCCAGCGTCATGTGCAAGACTTCATGAAAGCTGGCCGGATTCAACATGGCCGCGATCGGGTCAATATCGGTAATCTTGCCATCCACAATCTTGAAGCCCGCAGGCGAGTTCATCCACGCATTGGGCGTCACGACGAAAATACCTGAAAAGATACCACTGACGGATACGACCAATCCCGAAAGCCAGTGCAGGAGAGGCGAGAGGCGGCTCCAGCCATAGAGATACACGCCGATAAAAATTGCTTCGGTGAAAAACGCGAACCCTTCCAGGGAAAATGGCATGCCGATAATCGCGCCGGCCTTTTCCATGAAGCCCGGCCATAACAAACCGAGTTCGAATGACAGCACTGTGCCTGACACAGCGCCCACCGCAAAGAGAATAGCTGTGCCGCGCGCCCATCGTTTGCTGAGATCGAGATACACCGGTTGCCGGGTGCGGAGATACATGCCCTCCGCAATGGCCATGAGCAACGGCATCCCAATGCCCAGTGCCGCGAAAACAATGTGGAAGGCCAGCGACATGGCCATCTGCGAACGGGCAAAGAATAAATCACTCATTCGATAACCCTCAACCCGAGTACGAACGGGCTCTCTTGACCGGCTGTGACCCAGCGTGCTTAACCCGCGACTCCGTTTGAGCACTCTGCGAGTTTTCCGCCGGGTAAGTGATCGTGGTGCCCCGGACTGTGGCGAACGGAGTACGCGTATGAACCTGGGGGCGTGTGGGACTCATGATGTCCTTGGTGCGGATTCCACGAACCAGCAAGGCATCGGCGATGAGCGAACGATGCAGCGCCACAGCATCGCTTCAGCGAACACCACTACGATTCGCTCCTGATTCGCCAACTGGACCAATTCGTCGAGGCGGTGCCGGCCCTGCCGATTCCCGGTCGGGCCGTTGAACGTCAGAATCGTAATACTCAGGCCGATACGATCAACCTTGCCATAAAGCCTTTGCTCCGACTGTGCGCCTGTCGGATACAGCGAGAACTTACTCACAAGTCGGTAATTTGGAGAACACAACGTCTTTACTGTCCTTATTCTATGCGGGTTTAATCGGCGTTGCAGTCGTCTTAATTACTGACTACTGAGTAATGCTCGACGAGCCTCCATTGATCGTCAGGAGGCGTGGGTTAGCTGGGTTTATGGATGACTCCTTCGTCATTACTGCAATCCGAACGAAGCCAGTTTCGCGCACGTAGACCTGTAATCCGTGTGAAGAATGCTTCGAATCCCCAAGCCTTCCGCAACCTGGACGAACATCGGCGTGTTGTCGATATAGACGACCTGCCGGGCCGGCGCCTGGACGATGTCCAGCGCAAGCCGAAAGAGGTCCGCGTCGGGCTTGCGGAGGTGGACGAAGCAGGAAGAAATAAACGCATCCACAAACCTGTCCAGCTTGAACTTGCGAATTCGATACGCATTCAGTTCGCGCGCTTCATTGCTGACCACGGCGATCTTCAATCCGTACTTTGCCTTGAGCTTGCGGACCAACTCGATCATCTCGGGGTAGGATTTCGATTGCGAGAACATGAAGCGCCGAAACTGAGCCCGGGTGAACGGTCGCTCCTCATAGAAAATCGTCAGGCTCAGGTATTCCTCTAGCGTGAGTTTGCCCACTTCGTACGCTTCAAAGGTCAGGTGATGCCGATGCTCCATCTCGGCCCATTCCAGCTTGAAGATCGTCGCCGCCCGTTTGCGGGCATGATGATCCCACCCGTTGGTGAGCAGGACACCGCCGATATCCAGAAACACGCAGGTGATTGCAGGCGCTTTCGTCATCGTCTTTTCTTCCGTTGATCGAATCATCGCGGCCACAGGATGTGAACGAATTCCAGGGGGATCGCCACGCCCTCGTAGTGCGTCATCACTCGCGCCGTAGGGTTAAACGAATCCACAAACAACGTCGTGATCGGAATCGCTCTTTTCATGTTGGCCTCCGTCAACGCCGTCAGCCACCGTTGACAGTTCGTTCATCGCGCCAGGAGAATGGCGCTGGAGCGCGGGCCTACCTGATACGCCTGCGACTGGTCCACAAGAGGCTCATCGCCCGCATCAAACAAGTCTTGTGGCGCTTCGTAAGACGTGTCTATCGCGAGGTGCCACCGGGCACCATT
>PLBR01000072.1 GCA_003135435.1 Nitrospira sp.
GCTCGCTGGTGCGCCTCGGCGCCTATGCCTCGCTCACCGGCCAAACGATCACGCTGGAGATGGCAAAGAGCGTGCTCCGGGATCTGATCGGCACCAAGAAAAAGATCGTGTCGATGGATGATATTCAAGAAATGGTGGGCGCGCGTTTCCACGTGAAGATCGCCGATCTGAAATCTCGTCGCCGGAGCAAAACATTGGTGTATCCGAGACAGATCGCCATGTATCTCTGTCGGGAGCTCACAGACTCCTCATATCCCGAGATCGGGCGGCAGTTCGGAGGCAAAGACCACACGACGATCATCCATGCCTGTAAGCAGGTCATAAAAGCAAAAAACAGCGACAGTGCATTGAGTGCCACATTGGACAGCTTGAAGGAGCAGATCCTGCGAGCGTGAGCGGCTGCGCCAAGGGGAAAAGATCATGAAAGTGCGTATGGGACGAGTTGAACTCTTGACGGGTCTTCAGCGGGTCCAGGGTGTCGTTGAGAAGCGCAACACGATGCCGATCCTCTCGAATATCTTGATTGAGGCGAAGCAGGAGGGTGTGGAAATCGTCGCCACCGACCTCGAAATCGGTATGCGCGGGCTCTACAAGGCGACCGTGGAGAAGCCTGGAGGGATCACGGTCTCGGCTCGGAAGCTCTATGAGATCATCAAGGAACTGACGGTCGGTGAAATCGAAATCACCTCGGGTGACAATAACTGGACGACGATTCACGCCGGCAAGAGCCAATTTAAAATCGTCGGACTCCCCAGCACCGACTATCCCGCGTTGCCCACGATCGAACGGGAAGGGCTCATTCCTCTCGCCGGGGCCGGTTTCCTGGAGCTGATTCGGAAGACCCTCTTCGCTGCCGGAGACAATGACGCACGCTACATCCTCAACGGTCTGTTGGTGACCCTCATTACGTCGGAGAAGAAAACGATCTTGCGGCTGGTCGGCACCGATGGACATCGGTTGGCGGTTGCCGAGCAGGACGTTGGAAGCGCCGGGGCCAAAGGCGCGCCGCAAGAGATCAAAGCCATCATTCCGAAGAAAGCCGCGCATGAGATGCAGCGTCTTTTGGAAGAAGGCGGCGAGGGCGAACCCTTGATTGGGTTCACCAAAAATCTCATGATTTTCCGGAAGAGCGGGCTGCTGCTGACCTCGCGGCTCATGGAAGGGAACTACCCGAATTATCAGCAAGTGATTCCGAAAGAGAGCGGCAGGAAAATCGGAGTCAATCGCAGTGAGCTTGAAAGCGCGCTGCGGCGTGTCTCCGTGCTGTCCCGTGATAAGGCGAGTGCGGTGAAGGTGTCGTTTGTCTCCGGGCAGATGACGCTGTTCTCCAGCAATCCTGATTTTGGGGAAGCGACCGAAGAGCTTGCGGCACAGTACGAGGGGGAGGCCTTGAACACGGGGTTCAACGCCCGCTACCTGTTGGATGTCCTCGGGGTGATGGATGGAGAGACGATCTCTCTGCAAATGGATAATCCGCTGAGCCCCTGTTTGATCCAGGAGTCAGACAGTCCCGGCTTCAAGTGCGTCGTCATGCCAATAAAAATCTAGCTGAGCCCAGCAATCAGCGGTCAGCCGTCAGGTCGGTCGCTGAGGGCTGAAAGCAGAGAGCCGATGGCTATATGTAAACGGGAGACTGATGGCCAGTAACGACACCGAGACCACACCGAAATCCGACAGTTACGGCGCCGATCAAATCAAGGTATTGGAGGGCCTGGATGCCGTGCGGAAGCGTCCGGCGATGTACATCGGTAGCACCGGTGTGGACGGCCTCCATCACCTCGTCTATGAAGTCGTCGACAACAGCGTCGATGAGCATATGGCGGGATTTGGTGAGACGATCGAGGTGACGATCCACATCGACGGCAGCGTCACGGTCGTGGATAACGGCCGCGGCATTCCTACCGGGATGCATTCCACCCAAAAGAAGTCTGCCGCCGAAGTGGCGCTGACGGTCTTGCACGCGGGCGGCAAGTTCGAGCAGGGTGCCTATACGGTGTCCGGCGGGCTCCATGGCGTTGGGATCTCGGTGGTCAATGCACTCTCCGAATGGCTCGAGTTGGAGATTTGGCAAGACGGCCAGGTGTTCGAGCAGCGCTATGAGCGCGGCAAGTCGACGGCCCCGCTCAAGATGACGGGTAAAACCAAGCGCCGTGGCACGATGGTCACGTTCAAGTCCGACGGGCAGATCTTCGAGACTCTCGACTTCAGCTTCGACGTGCTGGCACAGCGACTGCGCGAACTCGCCTTTTTGAACAAGGGACTCGAGATCACACTCAAGGATGAGCGGAAAGAACCGGTCAAGGAACAAGTATTCAAGTACAAGGGCGGGATCGTGTCGTTCGTCGAGCATCTGAACGAAGCCAAGGTGCCGCTGCACAAGCCTATTTACGTGCAGGTTGAGAAATCGGATATGGTGTTGGAGGTTGCGCTTCAATACAACGACAGCTACGCCGAGAACCTGTTTTCCTTTGCGAACAACATCAACACCAAGGAAGGTGGCACGCACTTGGTGGGCTTCAAGGCCGCGCTTACCCGTACGATTAACAGCTACGCGAACGCCAACGACCTGCTCAAGAAAGACACCGAATCGCTCACCGGTGATGATGTCCGCGAGGGGCTCACCGCCGTCGTCAGCGTCAAGGTCCGGAATCCTCAGTTCGAAGGACAGACGAAAGCCAAGCTGGGCAATAGTGAGGTGAAAGGCATCGTCGAGTCCGCGGTCAACGAAGCGCTCGGGACCTATTTCGAAGAAAACCCGACGGTGGCGCGAAAGGTCATCGGGAAAGCGATCGACGCGGCGCGTGCTCGTGAAGCGGCGCGAAAAGCGAAAGAGCTCATCCGACGCAAGAGTGCGCTTGATGGGGGCTCACTTCCCGGCAAGCTGGCCGACTGTTCGGAAAAAGACCCGGCTTTGAGCGAGCTGTATATCGTGGAGGGTGATTCGGCCGGCGGGTCCGCGAAGCAGGGACGCGACCGCAAGTTTCAGGCGATTCTGCCGCTCAAGGGCAAGATCCTCAACGTAGAGAAGGCGCGTTTCGATAAAATGCTCTCGAGCGACGAGATCCGGACCTTGATCATGGCGCTCGGAACCGGCATCGGCCGCAAGCGCGAAGAGAGCGAAAAGGCCGACAAAGACTCGTTCGACATCAGTAAGGCTCGGTACCACAAGATCATCCTCATGACGGACGCCGACGTGGACGGCAGCCACATCCGGACTCTGCTCCTCACGTTCTTCTTTCGGCAGATGCCGGAGCTGCTCGAACGAGGCTACATCTATATTGCACAGCCGCCGCTCTTCAAAGTGAAAAAGGGCAAGACGGAACGGTATCTCAAAGATGAGATGGCATTGAACGAACACCTGGCCGATATCGCCGTCGAGGATGTGGAGGTGTATGTGGAAGGGGTCCAAGGGTATGTCACTGGACGGCGGCTCCTGCCGATTCTGAAGAAGCTGATCGCCTTCGAGACATTGCTCGGCCGGCTCAATAAGAAACCGCACGAGGCCAGCATGGTGCGGGCATTTGTGGATGAGCCGGGACTCGATCGCGAGCTCCTCAAGGATCAGGCGGCGCTCAAGAAGGTCGTGGCCAGCGTGAAGAAAACTCTCGCGGTGGTTTATCCTAAGCTCACACCGACGTTGGATATCCTCGAGGACGAGGAACATCAATCGAACAAAGTCACCTGCCGGCTACTTGCCAACGGGGCCACCTATAGCTTTGACGTGACGCATGTGCTAGTCGGCTCTGCCGAATTCCGTGAGTTGCAGAAGCTCTCACCGTCGGCGATCGGCTTGGGCCGGGCGCCGTACAAGATCAAAGCCGACGGTCAGGAACAGCTCCAGCCCGCTACGGTTGAGTTGGTCAAGGCGATTCTCGATAAGGGCAAACACGGGCTCGGTATCCAGCGTTACAAAGGTCTCGGCGAAATGAACCCGAATCAGCTCTGGGAAACGACGATGAATCCAGAAGTCCGGACGCTGTTGAAGGTCAAACTGGAAGACGTGCCAGGCGTCGACGAGATCTTCACGATTCTGATGGGTGATGAGGTTGAACCTCGACGAAACTTCATCCAAGCCCACGCGCTCGAGGTCAGAAATCTAGACGTGTAAAAAATTGCAAAGAGCTTATGCCTGATAGCGTATGGCAAATAACAGATGCGGAGTTTCCTTCTTGCCATCAGCTATAGGCTATAAGCCATTCGCTCTTTTCCCATGGAGAATTAGATGCCCCCCGATGAACGCTTAGGACAGATCGCCATCGAAGACGAGATGCGCTCGTCGTACCTGAGTTACGCGATGAGCGTCATCGTGGGCCGGGCGCTCCCCGACGTGCGTGATGGCCTCAAGCCGGTCCATCGCCGTATTCTCCACGGCATGAACGAAATGGGCCTGGCGTCGAACCGGGCCTACCGCAAGTCCGCCAAGATTGTCGGCGAGATCATGGGGAACTACCATCCCCACGGGGACAGTGCGATCTACGACACGCTTGTTCGGATGGCGCAACCCTTCAACATGCGCTATATGCTCGTGGACGGTCAGGGCAATTATGGATCGGTCGACGGCGATCCGCCGGCAGCCATGCGGTATACCGAAGCCCGCCTGACCAAGGTTGCTGAGGACATGCTTGCCGATATCGACAAGGATACGGTCGATTTCGGGCCGAACTACGACGAGTCGCTGGTCGAACCGCTGGTGCTCCCCTCTAAAATCCCGAATCTGCTCGTCAACGGCGCCGGCGGTATTGCGGTGGGCTATGCCACCAACATTCCGACCCACAATATCGGCGAAGTGATCGAGGGGCTGCTCCTATTCTTAGATAACCCGGACATCACGATTGCCCAGTTGATGAAAAAGATTCCAGGTCCCGACTTTCCGACGGCCGGATTCATCTATGGAACAGCCGGCATCAAGTCCGCCTACGAGAGTGGACGGGGTCTTCTCACGTTGCGCGCGAAAGTGAAGGTCGAGTCCGATGAACGCACGGATCGCGAACGGTTGATCGTCACGGAGCTGCCCTATCAGGTCAATAAGTCCAAGCTGATCGAAAAGATTGCCGAGTTGATTCGGGACGAACGGATCAAAGGGATTTCCGATCTGCGCGACGAGTCCGATCGGGACGGCATCCGCGTTGTCATCGAGCTCAAGCGCGGAGAAATCCCGCTCATCACCTTGAACAATCTGTATAAGCTCACCCAACTCCAGACGACCTTCGGGGTCATCATGCTCGCGCTGGTGAACAACCGGCCGGAAGTGTTGAACCTCAAGCAGATCCTTCATCATTTCATCGAGCACCGGCGCGAGGTCGTCGTCCGTCGGACCGCCTTCGAGCTGCGCAAGGCGGAAGAGCGGGCCCATATCCTCGAAGGCCTCAAGATCGCGCTCGATAACCTGGATGCGGTGATTACCTTGATCCGACGGGCGCAATCGCCCGATGAAGCCCGAGTCGGTTTGATGCGGGATTTTTCACTGAGCGAAATCCAGTCGAATGCGATTTTGGAGATGCGGCTTCAGCGGCTCACGCAATTGGAGCGCAACAAACTCATCGAGGAATATAAAGAGGTCTTGAAGCAGATCGAGCGTCTCAAGTCTATCCTGGGCAGTGAAGCGCTGGTTCGTACGATCATCAAGGATGAGTGGATCGAGCTGCGTGAGGCCTACAAGGACGACCGCCGCACGCAGATCGTGAAAGAAGAAGCCGAGATCACCCTGGAAGACATGATCGCGAACGAGGAAGTGGTCGTCACTATCTCGCACGCCGGCTATATCAAGCGCAACCCGGTCACCCTGTATCGGGCGCAGCGGCGCGGCGGCAAGGGCAAAATCGGGATGGGGGTCAAGGAAGAGGATTTTGTCGTGACCCTGTTCACCGCGTCCACGCACGAGTCGCTCCTGTTCTTCACGGACGCCGGGAAGGTCTATTGGCTGAAAGTCCATGAGATTCCGGACGCCGGGCGGGCTGCCAAGGGCAAAGCGCTCGTGAATCTGCTGGCGCTGTCCGGCGATGAGAAGGTCACCGCAACCGTGCCGGTCAAAGAGTTCCGCGAAGACCGGTTCGTCGTGATGGCGACCGCGCAGGGCATCATCAAGAAGACCGAACTCTCGGCCTACGGTAATCCCCGCCAGGGCGGCATCATCGCGCTGTCGTTGGATAAGGGTGATCGCCTCATCAGCGTGCATGTCACCGACGGCCAGCGGGAAATCCTGTTGGGTACGAAGAAGGGCATCACGATTCGCTTCAAGGAAGACGACGTCCGCCCTATGGGACGCACGGCGCATGGGGTGCGCGGCATTACGCTTGAGGAAGGCAACGAAGTCATCGGCATGGAGACCATCACGCCCGACTCCACCACCCAAATCCTCACGGTCACGGAGGGCGGCTACGGGAAACGTACGCCGGTAAATGAGTATCGTGTCCAGGGACGCGGGGGGAAGGGCATCATCAGCGTGAAGACCAATGAGCGCAACGGACTCGCCATCGGGTTTCTTCAAGTCCGAGACGGCGATGAGATTATGCTGATGGCCGCTCACGGCAAGGTGCTTCGGTGCAAGGTGGATGAATTCCGTGAGATCGGCCGTAACACCCAGGGGGTTCGGATCCTCGATCTCGATGGCGAAGGCGACCGGGTCGTGGCCGTCGCGCGTTTGGCGGAAAGTGCCGAGGTGCTCCCAGAGGAAGGCGGCGGGTAACGGATACGCGCGACAACATACGCCTTGTTCATTGAGCCTGGCCCGCATTATTCATGAACGCTTCTGCTGCAATCGCCGATCCTCTGCTGCGACGGGCTTTCGGCCGGCGGACTCGTCCATCGGCCCCTCACCGTACTGCACGAGTACGCTTCGAGTCCTCAGGGCTCCGCGCGTCGGTCTCACGACGCGGCTCAGCGGTTTTGCGACGAACCTTCATGAATAGTGCGGGCTAGGCCTTCCATATACATGCAGGATTCTTCTCCAACGCCCCTTCCCGGATCCAAGCCCAAGAAGCCGCTGGATACAGTCGTCAAGATGGCCCTCGGCGTACTCATCGGGTCCTTCGCCCTGATATGGGGCGGGATGTATCTTAGCCGTCCCGATCGGTCGATCCCCCCCTATACCATCGGATCGCAAGAAGAGACAGCCGTCGCGATCCATGTTCCCGACGAGACGAGCGACGAAGAAATCGAAGCGCTGATCGAGCGCTTCCGCAAAGTCGGTCGCGAGACGAGAAAGTTCGAGCCGATGAAGGTCAGGCCGACGACGCCAGACGATCCGCAAGATCGCTATCGCCGCCTCACCATCTACTTCTTTTCCGATGATACCTGGGCGGAGCCGGATATGCTGCACAAGTACCTGACCGGGGAGGACCGGGTTGTTCGGGGAGGATTTCGGAGATCCTTGCGGGGGTTGTACCAGCTGACTGAGTTGGAAGAAGAAGGGGGGATCGGTCCGCCGATGGATAGTCCGGAGACGGCAGCGACGCAAGTGTATACTCGCCAGCTCTTCAAGGGACCGCTCAGCCGGCCTTCGGTGCGCGCGGCTGACCCAACGCCTGCGCCATGAGCTGCGCGAGGCGATCGCGGAGAAGTGGATCTTGGATGGTGGTCACATGCGCCGAGATTTCCGCGAGCAGCGCCGCGCTCGGAGGTGAAGCGGTCGCACGAAGGGCCTCGGGCGCCGCGGGCACATGGTCGGCCTCCGGAATTTCCCCTACCCGCAACACGATGTCGGTGACGAGTTCTGCGCCGGTTACCGTGTTGAGTTTGTGAATGAGTGTCGGCTTGAGGAACGTGAGCTGGTGCAGCCAGACACTGTTGTGGACCAGGAGATAGAGCTTCTTGTAGCGAATCTGGTCAGGCCAGGTATTCGACGCGATGGGTTCCCCGACGATGGAGACCCAGTCCCGGCGCAAGCGGCTTTCAAGCAACTTGGATTCAAGGCCCAGTCGGCGAGCCAGCCCCACGAGGACACTGGAGACAGAATCGATGGAACCAAGTCCGCGCATGGCAGCATCATAGCAAAAACTGCTGTGGCTATCAGCAGCCAGCTCCCGGTCAAGTCCAAGGGATGCGTGTTCGCTCGGACGGTCTCTTCCGGGGTGTTCTGAACGGAATACCGACAGCGACCTACCTCTGACAATGAGAGTCTGACGCCTGATGGGGAAAGAGAAAGATAGCTTTGAAAAAGCGGTGGTCACGAATCGCAAGGCCTATCACGACTATTTCATTGAAGAGAAATTCGAGGCGGGCATCATGCTCCGGGGCACGGAGGTCAAATCCCTGCGAGAGGGGCGCATAAATCTTCAAGATAGTTACGCCAGCGTGAAGGACGGCGAGGTCTTTCTCCACCACTGCCACATAAGCCCCTACAGCCACGGCAACATCATGAATCACGAGCCTCTCCGTACTCGGAAACTGCTCCTCCACCGCAAGGAGATCAATAAGCTTCTCGGCAAGACGCAACAGCAAGGGCTCACGCTCATCCCGCTCCGTATTTATTTTTCCAAGCGGGGCATTGCCAAGGTCGAACTCGGGTTAGCCAAAGGCAAGAAGCAGCACGATCGCCGGGAATCCATCAAAACACGCGAAGCCAGCCGCGAAGTGGAACGAGCGATGAAGAGCGGGAAGAGAGGCGAGTAAGGAGATGGATGCGGGGCTAATCTTGGGCCCGCTCGATCCAGAGCACGAACACCTCCAGCGAACCTCCGAGTCCGTCCGTTTCCGTTGCACCATAAACCCGGACTAACAGATCGACGTGATCGCCGGCGGTGAGCATAGGCGCTCGCACCGCGCTCGTATTCCTGCCACAGGCTCCCTGGTCAAGGACATCCACCACCCCACTCTCGTCTTCCAACGAGATCACGGTCAGCTCGTAGGGTTTCCCACAACCCCGTGTCTTGATCTGCGTCCGAACGATGCGGACGGTGCCAGCTATCTTGATCTCGTGTAGGTGGTAGCTGGTGGGATTGGAGAGAAGCTTTCCGATAGGAACGCGTTCGTACGAGCCAAGAGGAATCTGCCATGACTCCACTCGCGGAGAACGAGAAAGAGGGTCCAGCGCGAAACTCGATTCAGGGCTCCCCACGATCAGCGTGCCGATCGTGGCAAGAAATGAGAGCGCGAAGATACACAATCGTGTGGTCAGAAGAGGTTTCATCAAATAATTCCTATCCAAGGGTTTACTCGCTCCACAGCAAGAGTCCCTGACCCTAGCCTACTCTAGCCATGCGAAAAAGCATGGAATTCCGCCGTTGTCTCCGTTCTCGGGGACGAGCCGGACTGTATGCTGCATCCGACCAATCCTATCTCCTAGTCTGCCGCGACCAGCTGATGTACCGCACAGTTTCTAGACAGCTCCTACCCGGACGGGATTTTACACTTGACTTAGTACTAACTAGAACTATTATACTGTACATAGCTTGTGGGGTGGGATGGCCTCGTTGCGATGGAGGGGCTGTCGAATCGCAGTGCTCGCATAGAGGAGGGTACGCTATGAAGACACTCTTTCAGACCGATGAAAGTTGGGCCGGGTTCACCCTATACGTCTCACCTTGGGATTGGTGATGTTTCCGCATGGTGCCCAGAAGTTGCTGGGGTGGTATGGCGGGTTCGGATTCTTCGGGACTATGGGATTCTTTACGGAGACGATGCATTTGCCTTGGATCGTCGCGTTGTTGGTGATCGTCGGAGAGTTCTTCGGTAGCCTGGGGCTGATCGCCGGATTCCTGACGCGCTTCACAGTGGCGAGTTTCGTGGTGATTATGCTCGGCGCCATCGCAACCTCGCATCTCCAAAACGGATTTTTCATGAACTGGTTCGGCAAGCAACAGGGCGAAGGTTACGAGTATCATTTGCTGGTGATCGGAATCAGTCTGGCACTGTTGATCACTGGCGCGGGGAAGTGGTCGGTTGATAAGGTGATTGCAGAACGGGTGCGTGCGTGATTCGCATCCGAAGAATTTCAAGGAACAAAACATGTCCACGACACAGCCACTTCGAGTGGTCGCGAATGATGAACGAGTGAGGACCGGAGACATCCCGCGTCATTCGGTGGCGACCGATGACGATCTGCTGGATGCCTATTCGAAGACGGTGATCACCGCATCTGGAGAGGTCAGTCCAGCGGTCGTGAACATTGAGGTTCATCATCGATCGGTGGGGTCGGCCAAAGGTGAGAGGACACCTCAGGGTGTCACCGGAAGCGGATCCGGCTTCATCTTTACGCCGGACGGCTTTGCCCTCACGAATAGCCACGTTGTGCATGGCGCGGAGCAGATCGAGGTCACCCTGTCGGATGGTCGTCGATACTCCGCCCAACTCACCGGCGAGGATCCTGATACGGATCTGGCCGTGATTCGGGTCGAGGCGCCGCTGCTCAACCACACAGAGCTTGGTGACTCGCACAGGATCCGCGTGGGACAACTGGCCATCGCCGTCGGCAATCCCTATGGATTCCAATGCACGGTGACAGCCGGAGTGATCAGCGCGCTTGGACGCTCGTTGCGTTCAACCTCTGGCCGATTGATCGACAATGTCATTCAGACGGATGCGGCGTTGAATCCGGGCAACTCGGGTGGGCCGCTCGTCAACTCGCGCGGCGAAGTCATCGGCGTCAACACGGCCATCATCCGATCGGCTCAAGGCATCTGCTTCGCCATCGGCATCAATACGGCCAAGTTCATTGCGGGCCGGCTGATCAAGGACGGGAAAATCCGTCGCGGCTTCCTCGGGATCTCGGGCCAGAACGTGGAGTTGCCTCGGCGAGTGGTCCGTTTCCATGACCTGCATTCTGAAAGCGGGATTCTTGTCGTGGCGGTCGAGCCCGGCAGTCCCGCGCAGAGAGCGAGTCTCGCCGAAGGCGATGTGATCATCGGCTACGGCGACCAGATCGTCCGGGACATCGATGATCTGCACCGGTTGTTGGTTGAGGAAAAGGTCGGCATCCCGATGGCGTTGACGTTTCTGCGACGCGGCGAGAAGAGGACGATCTCGGTGATCGCGGACGAATCACTGGTCCGGGATCGGTAACATGAGGAGGTTCTCCCATGAGCACCATTGTGCAAGGTCACATACAGACACCGGCAGTGGATATTCGTCGAGCCTCCGAGCGGTTTCACACCCAGATCAGCTGGCTCGATTCGTGGCATAGCTTCAGTTTTTCCAATCACTACGACCCGGCCAATACACACCACGGATTGTTGCTGGTGAGCAACGACGATACGGTGAAGGCCGGTACCGGATTTCGTACGCATCCGCATCAGGATATGGAAATTGTTACGTGGGTACTGGACGGCGAGTTGGAACATAAAGATTCCGAAGGCAACAAGGGGATTATCTACCCGGGGCTCGCACAGCGCATGAGTGCGGGTACCGGCATCTGGCATTCGGAAATGAACCTCAAGGCCGACAAGGACGTGCATTTCATTCAGATGTGGGTCGTTCCCGACACCCAGCGGATTACCCCCGGTTATGAACAGCTCGACGTCAACGGATACCTTGCGAAGGGAGGGCTCGTCCCGGTTGTCTCAGGGAAGGGACATGATGGCGCCATCTCGATTCGACAAAAAGGAGCGGTCCTCTGGGCTGGCCGACTTCTGCCCGGAGAAACCGTGACGATGCCGGACAACGCACAGGTTCACCTTTTCGTGGCGAAAGGGTCGGTGCATGTGGAGCAGGCCGGGATTCTGAATGCGGGCGATGCCGCGCGGCTCACGTCGGCAGGAGCGAGGAAATTGACGGTGGGTGAGACGACTGGCGCCGAGGTTCTCATCTGGGAGAGCAACGGAGCGGTTCAATCCTAAATGTTCACAGAGCACACGAAGTCAGGAGGTGGGTATGGCAAAAGACCTGGATAAGGTTAAACGATACGGACAGGATCTTCGCAAGAACTACCCACGGAGTCCCCGTGAAAAACTCGGTGGCTACGTGATTGCAGCACCTTGTGTGGACAAGTGCCGGGCGTTCTTGCTCGGTATAAATGGGGAATACAATTACTGGCCTTGTTCGCTGGCCAGCCAGTGGTTTACGTTCGCCGGCATCACGCCCGAGCAGTTCAAGGAGGTCGTGGCGACCGGAGCCTCGGACGAGGAGATCGCGGAGTGGATCGTCAGCCATTCGCAAGTGAAGAATACGGATGACGTTTTGAAATGGAACAACCAGCTGCGCGATATGCGGCTCAGCGAGATGAGTCTTCAGGCGCAGCAATACCTCGAAGAATATATTCCCAAGGTCGTGCCGAAGCATCGTCCTGTGTATGTGTGGTTTGATGTGTATGATTTGGAGGAAAAGAGACTGTAAGCAGAACAGTCGGCCATCGATCTGCAATGGAAGGAGATCAACGATGAACCAGCATGCAACGAGCGCTGTCGCAGCAACCAAGGAACTCGTCGGAGTCTATCAGGCAGGGTCCCAACATATGGTCGGTGATGGCTTTCCTGTGCGCAACATGATCCCAGGCGCCGGTGTCGATGAGCAACTGTCTCCGTTCTTGCTCCTGGACTATATGGGGCCGGAGCATTTTCCACCGACTGATCGGCAGCTCGGAGTGGGCGAACATCCGCACCGGGGATTTGAAACGGTCACGATCATGTATCAAGGAATGGTGGCGCATCGTGACTCGACCGGGACTGGAGGAGTCATTGGCCCAGGCGATGTACAGTGGATGACCGCAGCCTCCGGTATCGTGCATGAGGAACTGCACGAAAAAGAGTTCGCTGCATGTGGAGGCATGTTGGAAGGCGTTCAGCTGTGGGTCAATCTTCCGAGGGCGTTCAAGATGTCGAAGCCTCGGTATCAGACGCTGGTGAATAATGAGATTCCGACGGTGGATCTTGCTGGAGGAGCCGGCCAGCTTCGCATCATCGCCGGTGAATTTCGCGGCGTCAGCGGCCCAGCAAAGACGTTTAGCCCTGTCCACCTGTACGATCTTCGGCTGAAGGCAGGACATCAGACTGAGTTGACGTTGCCAGAGGGATTCAACACGTCTGTATTCATGCTCCGCGGGCAGGTCGTGATTAACGGGTCGCAAACGGTCAAGGAAGCCGAACTGGCCCTGTTCGGACATACAGGCGAGCGAATGGTGCTCGAGGCCAAAGAGAACGCGACCCTTCTCGTCCTCAGCGGAGAGCCGATCGAAGAACCGATTGCCCGCTACGGTCCCTTTGTCATGAATACCCGTGAAGAGTTGGTTCAAGCTGCGCAGGACTATCAAGCAGGGAAGATGGGACATTTGTCATGACGGATCGCGGACTCACGATCGAGATCTATTCGGACGTCGTCTGCCCCTGGTGCTACATCGGGAAGCGGCGGCTGGAACGCGCGTTGGATCAACTGAACGGCGCCGCAACGGCGCGTATCACCTGGCGGCCCTTTCAGTTGAACCCGACGATGCCGAAGGACGGCATGGACCGCACGACATATCTTGCAGCCAAGTTCGGGAGCCACGATGCGTTCCGTCAAATGGAGGAACATGTTCTGGCGGCTGGAGCAGGGGAGTGCATTCCCTTTGCCTTTGAGAAGGTGGCGCGGACTCCGAATACTTTCCTGGCCCATCGCCTGATATGGCATGCGGAGCAACAGGGTTGCCAGGATGCCATCATGGAATCGCTGTTCCGTGGGTACTTCACGGAAGGGGCTGATATCGGCTTGGTGCCAGTCCTCGGTCAACTGGCGGGTCGCGCCGGCCTCGATGCTGCGGACGTCGAATCGTTTCTCCAACGTGAGGAAGGGACCACGGAGGTCAAGGTCGAAGAAGCGGCCGGTCACCGAATCGGCATTCGCGGGGTGCCCTATTTCGTCCTTAACGGCAGTATCTCGATCTCTGGCGCGCAGCCTCCCGATATCTTTGTGTCTGCCCTTCAGCAGGCCGAGAAAGAGTCCTAGAAGGCTGTGGATGAACTCGGTTTATACACAATACATCGTTGGAATCTTTCCAATTGGTGCAGATATCAACAGAAACTCAGGATGCTCAAAAAGGCTGTCCAGCAAGGCCGCAGCGAGCGAAGGCCCGGAGGCATACCCTCTGGGGTACATTGAGGGTCTGAACGATGCGAGAAGGCCGCTGGCGGACTTTTTCAGCACCCTGCTAGAGAGAAAGGAAGGGACATGATGGCAGTCCACGTCTACGGATGTAACCACATTGTCATTGAGGTGACCGACGCCAAGAAGGCCGTGAAGTTTTATTCGGACGTGTTTGGCTTGACGATGCTCCGCGGGGGCGAAGGCGCCGCCTGGTGCAAGCTGGGCGAGCATCAATTCATGGCGATCTTTGAAGTGGATACACTGCAACAGGATCGCACGAAGCATTTCGGTCTCATGGTCCGTGACGAGAAACAAATTAAGGAAGTGCGGAAGAAGCTAATCAACAAGTACAAACTTACACTAGTGCCCGGCTTTCGCTGCGACTTCCGCGATCCCTGGGGGAACCGTATTCAGGTCGGCGATCTGAGCGACGAATCGCTTGTCTGGCTCCTTCCCTACCAGGAGGTGCAGAAAACAGGCATCACATTCACCAACAAACCAGGAAAGGACAAGAAGCGATGAGCACCACGAATCTCCAGCAACGATTGAACGATCTGTTCGGCTACATTCGGCAGGGCAAGATCATCGAGGCGATGAATGAGTTTTACGACAAGGACACGGTGATGCAGGATAACGCCAATCCACCCACAAAGGGACTGGCCGCCAACATCGAACGGGAAAAGCAGTTCATGAGTGGCGTCAAGGAATGGAAAGGATTCATCGTCACAACTTCAGGCGTCGGCGATAACGTGACCTTCTATGAATCCACGAGCGACTTTGTCACAACCAGCGGCGTGCCCGTTCATCTGGAGCAGGTTTCTGTGGCGAAGTGGAAGAACGGCAAGATCGTGCACGAGCGGTTCTATTACGATATAGGGAAGCAATAAGGCGAATCCTCTTAACCCGCAGTGTCTCTTTCAAGAAGAACCCATGAAAGAAAACCTCGAAAAAGTAAAACTGCTGGCCCGCGATCTGCGGAACGGTAAAGAGTTTCCACGCAGCCCGCGTGAGCCACTGGGCGGCTACGTACTGGCCGCTCGCGTGGTGGACAAGTGCCGCGCTGTCCTAGTCGGCCGGCAGGGCGAATACCACTCCAACTGCCCGCTCGATCAGACGTGGCTGAAGTTCGCCGAGATTGACTACAATGCCTACAGGTCGTTTGTCGCCACCGGCGCGACCGACGACGAGGTCGCCGCGTGGATTGGCGAGCACGCCAAGAAACGTTCCCGGGCCGAGGTCATCGTGTGGAACAATCACCAACGTGATCTCCGCTTGAGCGACCTGTCCCCAGAATTGCAGGAATATATGGAGGACACCATCGCGTCGGTCGTTCCGCGCAACCGTGTGGTGCGCCGTTTCTTCGATGTGTACGACTTTGAGGAACAACGGCTATGAAACTGAAACATAGCCTGTCACCATTTTCTGCCCGCCGAGCGATACATAACCCGCACAAAGGGGCAAGACGATGACAATCGCCTCCGATCTCTTGAAAAAACATTTCCAGACACTCGTCGTCGACAACGCGCGATGGCAGACGCTGATCGCCGATGATATTTTATGGGAACTCGCCTACGCGCCTGCGATCGGCCACCCGGCGCGGCTATCGGGGCGAGAGGAGGTGGTGCGTCACGTAACCTGGTTCCTGGGGGCGGTGGAAAATTTCCGTTTCTTCGACCTTAAGGTGTATCCATTCGCCGATCCGGAAGGGGCAGTCGCCGAAGTCAAGGCGGAGGGGCTCATCAAGCCGACAGGGCGTATCTATCACCAGGATTATGTGCTGTTCCTGAGTACTGCAGGCGGCAAAATCACGTTCCTACGCGAATATTTCGATCCCGTGCGTGCGGCCAAGGCGCTAGACACGCCGATTCTTGGTCTCGAATCTTGCGGACACTGATCTTCCGGTGAAGAGGCCGTACCGCGCCAACCAATATGAAAGGAGGATGTCATGACCATCGGAATCATCGGTGCAGGTGGCATCGGCCAGGCCTTTGCGGCTCACGTGGCGAAGGCCGGTTACGAGGTAATCCTTAGTAACAGCCGCGGCTCCGAATCACTTACAGAAGTTGTAAGGCAGCTCGGCCCGCGCGCCAGGGCCGGCACGCGACAGGAAGCCGCGCAGGCGGACGTAGTGGTGGTTGCCGTACCGTGGCCGCAGGTGCGCGTAGCGCTGTCTGACTTGCCCGCATGGAACGGTCGTATCCTGATCGACACCACAAACCCGGTCGTCCAACCGGGTTTTCGCCTCGCCGATCTAAATGGCAGCACATCGAGTGAGACTGTGGCGTCGCTGGTCCCCGGCGCTCGCGTGGTCAAGGTCGCTAACACCTTGCTACGTGCCGTGTTGGCGGCCGACCCGAACCAGGCGGGAGGACATCGTGTGTTGTTCATGTCGGGAGATGATGCGGCCGCCAAAGCGGACGTCAGCGGCATCCTCGAGAAGGTCGGATTCGCCACGATCGATCTCGGCAGGTTGGCGAGCGGCGGAAGGCTGCAACAGTTCCCGGGCGGACCGCTCCCAACTCTGAACCTGATCAAGTTGCCCTGAGCTGCAAAAAGACATAGTTTGAAACATAGATCATCGTGGGAAGTTCGTATGGAACACAATTACCGAGGATGCCAACTGCGAGTAGGCGGCTTAGTCTGGCCCCTCGATGGGCAGTGCTGTATCTTTCATCTGCTGACTTGGCGTATATCGTGGGCACCGAGTTGGTGGCCGACGGAGGCATGAGCCAGCTCTGATTTTCACGGACCACATTTCGTGGAAGAAGGGCAAGATCGTGCACGAGTGGTTTTATTACGATACCGGCAAGAAATAGAACGTGAAAGGTGAGACGTAAAACGTGAAACGGAATTAACTCTCGGAAACTTTTCACGTCTCACGTTTTACGTTTCACGGGGGTGTCCAAATGAAAGCCCACTACCTCGGCCACGTCGTGTTTTACGTGGAGGACCTCGAACGCTCCCTGGCGTTCTATCGTGATCTGCTCGGGTTTCAGGAAGTGGGCCGGGTCTTCAACGGAGCCGCGGCGGCTCTGACATCCGGACGAACCCACCACGAACTCTTGCTGATTCAAGTCGGTGATGCGCCGGGACCACCGTCTGGGAAGCGCCGCGGTCTCTATCATATCGGGATCAAGGTGGGAGACAGTCTCGATGAACTCCGTTCGGCCAAGAGGGAGCTGGAACAGGCAGGGGTTCAGATCGACGGCATGAGCGACCACACAGTGAGTCAAAGCCTCTACCTGCGCGATCCTGACGGCAACGAAGTGGAACTGTACGTGGATGCGGATGAGTCGGTGTGGAAAAACAATCCCGCTGCCGTCCTCGCGCCGATCAAGCCGTTACATCTGTAACCTACAAAAGGAGGGCTTTTCATGGAGAAACCACGCATTGCAGCCAAGCAGCCGGCCGTGCTGTCGTTGGACCCGGGAACCTACCATTGGTGTCATTGTGGACGCTCGAGGGACCAGCCATTCTGTGACGGGTCCCACCAAGGAACCGGGATCGAGCCGGTTGAGTTTTCAGTAGATGAAAAGAAAGAAGTCGCCTTGTGCCAGTGCAAGCAGACCAAGACTCCACCGTTCTGCGATGGCACGCACCAGACGCTCTAACAGGACGCTGAAAAAGTCCACCAGCAGGGGGGAGGGGTGGCCTGGTTGGTCCCCCGTGCTCACG
>PLBR01000069.1:0-3350 GCA_003135435.1 Nitrospira sp.
CTTTTTCAGCATCCTGCTAGAACCGGACCGTCACCCTTGCTTTTCCTCCGCCTGAGCCAAGATCGGCTGGAAGATGGGATCTGCGTCCAGCACCGCCTTCAACGATTCTGCCCCGATGAAGAATTGCCAGATGTCAGGAGTCTGCCCGGGAGTTTCAGCAAACCATCGCCTGGCTTCCGTCAGTCGCTCCAAGAGCGCCCGATTGTCTCGGTCCGGGGTGAACAGCAAGCTGTAGGCTTTGGTGTACTCGGCCATGAATTTATCGAGCGGCAGGTCGGCGAGCGTGAGCGCCTCGTCGGCATCCTGATAGGCGACCCGAATGTCTGAGTCGTCAAGGATGCGGTTCCAAGCCACTTTGTTGATGCGGGACCAGGCCAGTTGGAGCAGGGCTTCGGCTCTGCCGGCTCTTCGCTGAGCCGGGATGGCTTTGACCAAGGATAGGTGGGTCGCGATCGCGGCTTCTTGATCGTTGTTCCATCGATAGGCCACGCCTAACCGAAATTGGTTATCGAGCTGTTCTGGCCGTACGACGGCTAAGGTTCGCATGGCTGAAAGCATGCGGTACAGGTAGTCGGCGGTCGTCGGTTTGTCGAACCCACCCATCTCCATCCCCAGCGACAGGTCCATGCGCGTCGCTTGGGCGTAGATGTTCCAAAAATGCTCGTTCACCACCAAGGCAAGCGCCGGATCCCTCACCGTGAGTTTGTGGAAGGGGATGGCCTCGCGCAGGACGATGGCATAGAGGTGTCGGCTCAGCACCATGAGTGCCTCGGCCTGATTGGGATCGATGATGAGCACACGGTTTAACATGGCCACGCGGTCACGCAGTTCCGGAAAGGTGGCCGCACGAGCTGCCCCAGCGATTAAGAGACCCGGGAAATCCGTCGGTCCCCACCAGACCAGCGAGTCGGGGAGGGGACGGCTGGTTTCCGTGATGAACGGAATCTTTTCCTGGACCCCGCTGCCGGAGATGGCACCGCTGGTGACGGGAAGGTTCACGACCGCCTGGTCGCCCGCGAAGCCATGTTTCTTCAGCCCGGAGAGGACGACCCATTGGGTGGTGATTTCCTTCAGCGCGCGCCTGGTCCGCTTAATCGTACTGGTCCATTTGACCGAACCAGCTGCGTAGGTCAATGGAGCGGTCAGGGGATCCTGGTAACTGACGGACAATTTCACCAAGGTGGTCGGCACCGCCACGATCGGGCCATTCGCTCGAAGACGGAACGAGGCCGACGGGAGTGGCGCGCTTCCGACAATGTGAGTATGGAATCCGGTTCCCGGCGGCGTAAGACCCAGCGAGTCGGTCACGAAGGCCGAGGCGGGGTAGCGGTTCAGGTCTTCACTGAAAAAGACCAGTTCGCCATTACTGGGCCACAAGACCTCCATGCCTATATCGGTTCTGATGAGGGTGGAGGCATGAGCCTCTCGCAGGCGCTGCCAGCAGGAGTCGTAGACGAGGTCGGAGTCGGACGGATAGGTTTTGATGCCATGGGGGGCTGCAGCCACGAGGGGATATTGACAGGCGAAGTCGAGCTGACCGACGCCCACCTTGTTCCCCGCTCCCATCGCTTCGGCGTAACGCTGAGCCGTCGACTCAGCTGAGGTGACGGCCTTCTTCGACTTCTTTGCAGCAGCGGCGGATGCCGATGAGGCATCGATCAGGGCCATCGCAGTGACCATCGACAGGGTTCCGGCGAGGACCAGGATCATGAACCAGCCACGTTGAAGGAACTTTAGGCGCATTATTTCGTAGGCTCCTAGTCTGAAGGACGAAACGAAGACCGTTATTTGGTTTGTTTNNAAACCAGATCAACCAGACAAACCACACTCGTAGAGGGGCCCGGTCTCCTTCTTATTCGACCACGATCACGGCTTTCATGTCATGACCGGGCATGTCGCACAGGTACGAGAAGGTTCCGGTACGTGTCGGCGTGAACTGAATCTCGATCAGGCCCTCAGGCGGGATGATCACCCGCTTGAGTCCGTCTGGACCGAACTCCGGGGCCCCGTTGCCACCTATGTTGAGGCCGACGCCGAAGAAAAGCTCCTTGGCGACCACGGTATGGAGTTCCGTATCGTGGTTGCGGAACCGTAGCGCTGTCTCTTGATCATGATGTAAGAGGACGTGATTCGGAATGAACATCCGCCCGCGGATCTCTATGGTGACCGATTCCATCTCGACTTCGGTTGGGAGTGCGCTAGGGGCCTGCCCGACATTGCCGTTCGTGACGAGNNGGCCGAGAACGACGCAGATGGCCGCGGATCGTTCGCCACGGTAGAAAGGTCAGTGTCGGACAGGCTCCTTGCGGGAATCGCTAGTAGGAGAGCCAGGCACATGAGCCCGAGCGTCCCTCTCACCGTGCGTTGGCCGCATCGAGGATCGCGCGGCGCATGTTTACCCGGTCGACCGACGTCAACTGTGGAGCTGGACGATGTCGGCAGAGCGTGACGATGTGCTGGAGAGAGGCGATGAAGACTTCGCAATTCGGACAGGCTCCCAGATGTCGACGTACCTCCCGGCAAATGTTGGATGGGAGTTCGTCGTCGATATAGGCAGACAACTGCCTGAGAAGATCTAGGCAATGGCCTTGGCCATGCGTATGGCGGTGAGACGATGGCCCGGACTGTTTCTTTGGCGCCGCTGTCTTTTTCTTGGTCATGAGCGCAAGCCTCCCGACTTGTGGTCATCGTGGTGGGTGATGCCGCGGGCGCTGAGCTCCCGCCGCACAAACAAGCGTGCTCGGTGCAGTCGCGATTTTACGGCGCGCTCATTCACGCCCATGATGGTCCCCACTTCTTTGGCACTCAACCCTTCCATATCGCGGAGCACCAGGGCCATTCGATATTTTTGGGGCAGTTTCTCGATCGCCTGGTCGAGGGCCTGCCGGAGTTCCTTGTTCTGCAGCGTCTCTTCGGGACTGAGCCCGTCCATCGGGATCTGGAGGCGAAACTCCCCTTCCGATGTGGGCACAAACTCATCGAGCGATAGTTCGTGCTCGGGCTCTCCTTTTCGTTTACGCCGCATCCGTATGCAGGCCCGTGACGCGATGGTGTAGAGCCAAGTGGAGACCTGCGACTCGCCTCGAAAATCTTTAAGTCCTCGGTAGGCATTGAGAAAGGTTTCTTGAACGAGGTCCTTTGCCGACTCCGCTTCGCCGCACAAGCGGTGTGCGTACCGATAAATCAGATCGACATGGTCTCGGTACAGTCTATCAAATTCGTCAGGCTCTTGCATGGTTGGGCGTTGGGGAGGCGTCTTGGGGGCAGGGGCGCGCATGGCTGGCGCGAAGTCTAGGGAGTTGGCTGAGGCCTGTCAAGCAAACCTGGCAGGATGCTGAAAAAGGCCGCCA
>PLBR01000069.1:3370-5744 GCA_003135435.1 Nitrospira sp.
AGGACGGGCGGGTGAAGTAGCCGCCAGGGTTGGGCGAGTGAGAAGTCTGGCCTTTTTTGAGCATCCTGCTCGGTCAGTGCTGCTATATGTAATGGGTGTCGGTTAGGGGATTGGTGAGGCACTGAGTCGGGGAGTTGGTGTCTCAGTGGACGGGAACGTGACGGTCACATGCTCATTGTCGATGTGCAACGTCAATGGTTGGCCCACCTTCACACGAGGGATCCCGATCTTCGAATTGAGCATGACCAGCCCGACGGGGGTGCGAACAAAGACGAAGTTGGATTTGAGCTTGGACACGGTTCCCGAGAGGAGGACCTGCACGTCGGCGCCGGCCGGCGGGGTTTGGCCGACCTGCAGGTCGTACTGTAAATCATGCACCCCAGTGATGGTATTCGTGTCATCGACTTCGACGGTCAGCGGATCTCCCTCGTGATAGTCGGTGAGGCGTTCTTCCTGAGTGCCGATATGGACAATCTGGTCACCGTCAGGTCCCCACCAGCGTAATGTTCTCGGAGCATCAGTCTCGGACGTCATTGGCCCGCTGAGGTAGCGATGGACCAACGATCCGTCGGCTCTCTTTCGGATCTCGACGACGGAATGGCGCTCGTGCACCCAAAAGCGTACTTCCTGCGAGGCTTTGAGATCCTTTAGCGTTGTTTTGGACGTGAGGGTCAGCAGTCCGATCGGGGTCTTGAGAAAGACGATTCCGGCCTTGGTCCGCCACACCGATCCCTGTAACTGTATGAAGGGATCAATCGTGACTGGGTCAACGGCGGCAGGTGTTGGAACAGGGGTTTCAGCGGCCGGGAGGGAGAGCATTCCGGCTGGCGCAGGTGGTTCCTCGGCGCGGACGGGGCCGAGGAGGGTGACGACGACCACCCCGGCGCAGAGGGCCTCGAGCACACGTCGCTGCAGCCTGCGAAGAGAGAAGTCGCGCATCTGGGGGGTCTGCAGGTTGTCGCGAACCGTAGGGGAATGAGTCTCTGTATGTGTGGGATGTATCATCAGCGTGAGCGAATAACATGATGCCTACGAGGAGTCAAGGCGAAAGCCGCCGCGACAGTGACTCAGAAGACGATGCCCTTACGAAATTACGCCACTGGCGGGAACGCATACGTCGGCCGGCGGGTGGAGATGCCATGAATCCGCTGTTGCGCAAGGACTGGACGGCAGGGGGTTGAGGGTCAGGATGATCCGGAGCTCACGGTTGGTTGAGTTCGGCACGCCGAACCCTATGAGCAAGAGGGATGGTGTGACCATGTGGCAGATACGGCGCATTTCGAATTGTGCCCAGTCCTGCGCCTCGATTCGACATTGAAGCTGCGCCAGCACGTCGTAACAGAACTCCGTGAGGATAGACGGCATGGATTCGGGTGCCATCTGTGGCCAGAGCTCGTGGGACGTACCGAACAACGCCATCAGTGCACGAGCTGGTCCATTCATGTGCAGGATGCGAGCGGATGAGGAAAATACGATCATGCCCGAACCGGGGGATGAGAGAAGGGGTTGTTGCATCGCACCAATTCCGTGGGAGGGCGTTTCCTCTGTTCTGGAGACATCATTCTGCGAGGAGTTGGCTTGGTTCTGCGGAGATGATCGTGGCACGCGTATCCTTTCGAGGGAAATGCTCTCCGGACTGTGCAAGAGTTGCACCCGTGGCAGGAATGGAGAAAGTACAACTATCCTGCGAATACCGATCACAACGTGACGCCTAGAACCAGGCTGCGCACAAAGACGGTGTCGTGGTGGCAGAAATTGAACCAGCTATTTCTTCCGAACCAGCATGCGAATCGGGGTTCCCTCGAATCCATACTCCTCGCGGAGCTGGTTCTCGAGAAAGCGGAGATAGGCGGGCGTGATATTGTCCGGGTGACCGACAAACAACGCAAAGACCGGTGGTTGTGTCGCGACCTGGGTCATGAAGGCAGACTTGGTGATCTTCGTCGGTTTGCCTTTCCGTACCGGCAGGGGGTGGGTGGCGAGGATCTCCTGGAGGAACTTGTTCAACGCTCCGGTCGGGACCCGTTTTGAAAAGGCCGCGAATACCCTATCAATGGTAGGAAAAAGCTGGCAAAGTGAATTGGGGTTGGCCGCGGACGCGAAGAGGACCGGTGCCCAGGTCAGGAAGGGAAAGCGCCGCCGAAGTTCCTGTTCGACCTCCTGCNNCCTTCCCGGAGGTCCCATTTATTCACCAGCAGGAAGCAGGCCCGTCCTTGCTTGATGATGATTCCGGCGATCTTGGTATCCTGCTCGGTCACGCCTTCTGTGGCATCGAGTAACAAGACCCCGAGGTCGGACCGGCCGATGGCCAAGTGCGACCGGACCACGCTATAGCCTTCGATCCCCCGGTCGATCTTTCCGCGCCGACGAATAC
>PLBR01000050.1 GCA_003135435.1 Nitrospira sp.
TCAGTGACCTTCACCGTGAAGTTTGAGGTGCCCGTATTGGTCGGAGTGCCTGAAATGGTTCCAGCCGAGCTCAGGGCGAGATTTGCGGGAAGCGATCCGCCAAACAGGCTCCAGACAAGTGTTCCGGTCCCTCCAGTTGCCTGCAACGCTTGGCTGTAGGCCTGACCAACCGTTCCACCGGGGAGGGGGGTTGTGGTGGTGATATTCGGCGGGGTGGGTTGGTTGATGAGGATCGAGAGTGCTTGTGTGTCCGCTTGTCCTGCTGTGTCGGCGACCCGGACGGTGAACGACGACGGACCTGCCGCAGTCGGCGTTCCTGAAATCGCGCCGGTGGTCGGATTCAAACTTAGGTTCTGTGGGAGCGTACCCGCGACGACGCTCCATGTCAGCGCGCCGGTCCCCCCAGTGGCTTGCACGGGTTGATTGTAGGCCTGGCCGACCGTCCCGTTCGGGAGCGACGTAGTGGTGATCGTGGGCTGCAGCGGGGCCGAATTGATGGTAAACGAGAGAGATTGTTGGACGGTTTGCACCGGCGACGAGGAATCTTGCAGTGTAAAGGTGTGCCCAGTGGTTCCCTGCGCTGCTGGGATGCCGGTGATCGCGCCGGTTGTCTGGTCGAACGAGAGATTGGCCGGCAGTGCCGGCGTCACTGACCAGGTATAGGGAGTAATGCCGCCGGACGCGCCGACCGTGGTGGCGTAGGGCTGGTTCACCGTTCCGTTCGGTAGTGTCGTCGTCGTGATCGTTAATGCCCCTGGTCCTTTAGGAGCAGTAGGAGCCGTGGAGACGTCACCACAGGCAGCCAACCCGCATACGAGTAGGAATGACAGCAAGAGGGTCCATAGTAGGGAGCCGGTCCGCTCACGACGACGCGTCAGATTTCTACTATCCAAGTAAATCAGCGGCACACTCTCCCTCGTTACTCGTGTATGTGGGACGCGACAGAGCTCCTCGCCAGCAGGTGCAGGGAGCCAGTTTGTTTCCATCAAGAAAAACGCCGCATTATACAGAAAAACTCTGATGGTGTCTGCCCTTCGAAGGTAGGGAGGGACGAGTGAGAAGAAAGATCCTGTTTGCTCCGGTGCTGCGGTGCGACCGCACGAGCAGGATGTTGAAAAAGACCACCAGGTCTGGGAAGGCTGAGGTTGAGGCTCAGGTGAAGAAAGTCAGATCTTTGCTCATCCGGGTCCTATCGGCTTGGGTTCGGATGATCGGTCGTGACCACGATTTATCGTGCCTCGGCAGAAACCGGCTCACAGACGAGATGGAGCGGCCTCCTAGTGCGGATTATTCATGAATAGTCCGCGCTCGATCGCGTGTGTTCCAAGAGAAGACAGCTCGCATACGGGGTATCGTCGAGATACTGGTCGATGATCTCACCGGTCTCGATAACCTGCAAGACTTCTTCGCGCCCCAGTAGTCATGATGCAACGTCAAGCAACGACCCCACGGCACACTTCTGTCTCACCTGTATCTGCCCCTCTTCAACCACGTCAGAGGGAATGATCTCACGGGTTGTTGACGGTCAGGGTCACCGACTTGTGTGTCGATTGATTCGTCGGCAGGGCTGAGTCCTGCAAAGTGATGGTGAGCGAGTAAATCCCGGGCCCGGCTGATGTACCGCTTGCCGGTTTGCCTGTGATGGTGCCAGTCGAGGTATTCAACAGGAGGCCTTTCGGCAAGGCAGGAGTGATCGACCACGTGTAAGGCAAAACTCCGCCTGATCCTTTCAACGTGTAGCTGTAATTCCGCCCCTCCCTGGCATTTTGTAAGGAGCTTCCAGCTGGTGCGGTGATCGCCAGTGGCGTTGGAGCCGGATTAATCTTCAAGGATAGCTGCGTGGTCGCCGTTTGATTGAATGGGGCAGCGGAGTCAAAGACCGTGAACGTATGTGTCGTCGTACCAGCCGTTCCGATTAAGGGAGTGCCACTGATTGTGCCCGGCGAAAGAACATTGAACTGCAATCCGTTTGGCAACGGGGGGGTTATCGACCACGTATAGGGTTGGATTCCACCCGTCGCCTGCAAGGTTGTGGGAGGGTATGGCTGGTTCACAGCCCCCTCCGGGAGCGATGAGGTGGAAATCGCCAGCGGCTGTGGGGTCGTAGTGATCGTGATCGTCAGAGGGTTTTCTACAAACTGAGTCGGGATGGATTCGTCTTCTAATCTGAAGACCAGAGCAGTCGTACCTGGCGCGGTCGGTATACCGGTGATAGCACCGGTTGCAGTATCTAGCGAGAGGCCAGTCGGCATGGCTGAAGAGCTAGCAGCGAGACTCCACGTATAAGGGGTGATGCCCCCAGATCCCCCTACGACGGCCGCATAGGGCTGGCCCACGGTGCCGTCGGGCAGCGAAGTGGTCGCGATCGTCAACGGCCCTGGTCCGGCAGGAGGAGGCGAAACAGAGGAGACGTCACCGCAGGCAGCCAACCCGCACAGGAGTGGGAGCGACAGCAAGAGGGTCCATAGTAGGGAGCCGGGCCGCTCACGACGCCGCGTCAGATTTCTGCTATTCAAGTAAATCAGCGGCACAACTCTCCCTCGTTACTCGTGTATGTGGGACGCGACAGAGTTCCTTGCCAGCAGGCGCGTGGAGCCGGTTTGTTGCCATCAATAAAAGTAACGCATCATATAGGAAAAACTCTGGTGATGTCAGCCCTACGAAGGTATGGAGGATGGAGTCTGATGATCTCCTGTGCTCGCGCAACGCGCGGCCTCAGAAGGATGGGATGGGTAGCCTGGTCGTCCTCCTGCTCGCGGAATGCGCACGATAGGAATGTGCTCGTTCGACGCGCGCAATCGAGGATCGACCAGGCTACCCTTGAAATGGAAATAGGGGATTGGGATGACGCGCGCATTGGAAGATCAATCAGACCCCATCCTTGAAGAGATAACGAGCGAGCTTGGAAGGACTATCTTATATGGCGGTGTTCGGTCGATGCGCGTGATAGAGACCACACCAGGAAGAGATTGAACGAAACTTCTGTTATCTGTACAATGTACTTATGAACGATATCCGGTTTGAGTGGGATGAGGCGAAGGCCCGTCAGAATGTCCGGAAACACGGGGTGTCCTTCGAGGCAGCCCAGACGGTGTTTCTCGATGACCATGCGATTCGATTTTATGATCCGGATCACTCAAGCGAGGAAGACCGCTTCATCATGCTCGGGATGTGTTTCAAGCTCCGGGTCCTCGTCGTGTGCCATTGCTATAAAGAAAGCGACGTTGTAATCAGGATTATTTCGGCGAGGAAAGCGAGTCAACAGGAAGCCACGCACTACGGGAGGTGACGCAATGAGAGCGCAATATGATTTCTCGAAGATGAAGGGAGTACGGAATCCCTACCGTGCCAGATTGAAGCAGCCCATCACCATTCGTCTGGACAAGATGACGGTGGCGTATTTCAAAGGGCTAGCCACGGAACTGGACATGCCTTACC
>PLBR01000006.1 GCA_003135435.1 Nitrospira sp.
AGAAGTGGCCCCAGAAATTTGAACAAGCCGATAGGTGGAGGATCTGCTACCGTTGATGGCCCTACCGGGCGATGAAAGGGAGCAGAGGATGGCAAAAAGAACGAGACGAACGCACTCAGCGGTGTTCAAAGCCAAAGTGGCGTTGGCGGCACTGAGCGGCGACAAGACGCTGGCCGAACTGGCACAGCGGTTTGAAGTGCATCCCAACCAGATTACGGAGTGGAAGCGACAACTCAGCGAGCGAGCGGCCGATCTCTTTATCGGTGGAGCTGCGCCGGCAGAGCCGCCGGTTGATCTGAAAACCTTACATGCCAAGATTGGACAGCTCACGCTGGAGAATGATTTTTTAGCAGGGGCGCTCACCAAGGTGGGATGGCTGAGCGCAACGCGATGATGGACTCCACCCACGCACTGTCGATCAGCCGCCAGGCACAGCTCGTAGGGATTAGCCGAGGTAGCGTCTACTATGTGCCCAAATCTGTCGGTGGGACCGATCTGGCACTGATGCGTCGTCTGGACGCGTTGCACCTGGAACACCCGTTCATGGGCGCGCGCATGTTGCGCGACCAGCTGAATCGGGAGGGGTTCCCGGTCGGGCGGAAACACGTGGGCACACTGATGGTGCGCATGGGCATGGAGGCGCTCTACCGGAAGCCGGGCACCAGCACGAAGCACCCCGGCCATGATGTGTATCCCTACCTGCTGCGGAGCCTCACCATCAATCGGGCCAACCAGGTGTGGGCGCTCGACACGACGTACATTCCAATGGCCAAAGGGTTTGTCTACCTGACTGCCGTCGTGGATTGGGCCAGTCGCAAGGTCTTAGCCTCGACGGTCGCGATCACGTTGGAGGCCTGCCATGCCGTCGATGTGCTGCACGAGGCGTCCACGCGCCATGGCACACCAGAGATTGTGAATACCGATCAAGGCAGCCAGTTCACCGCGCAGGAGTTCGTGCACGCCGTCAAGGATCGGGGGTGTCACCTCAGCATGGACGGGCGCGGAGCCTGGAGGGATCATGTGTTCGTCGAGCGTCTGTGGAAATCGGTGAAATACGAACGGGTATATTTACATGCCTACGACTCCGTCATTGAAGCCAGACAGTCGATCATGCAATACATGGATTGGTACAATCACTCCAGGCCGCATTCGAGCCTGGGCAAACAAACACCTGCTGAGGCGTATGCCGTGATGCTGCCGACGGGTAAACTGGCAGCGTAAGCATCAGCAGAAACTCCACTTAAAAAACTCGGACTGCTGTTCAAACGAATGGGCCACTTCTAATCTCAGCGCGACGGTGTCTGGCAGTGATCCTGATGGACAGAGACACGTCAGGGTATTACCATGAATTCTGAATACGAAAGGAGATGTATCGTGGAATCATCGGTTAGCGGCTAGTGTATGGGTCATGCCGTCTTGAGTCTTCCTTCCACGTAGGCAATCACCTCCGAGACCGTGGTAAAATTCCTAAAGTCTTGGTCAGGAACTTCAAAATCAAACGCTTCTTCTAAATAGAAGACCAGCTCGATTGCATCGGCCGAGTCCAGGCCAAGATCGTTCCGCAAAGAATGGTGAGGTTGAATCGCGCTGACGTCCCGCTTCATACGCTTTGCAAGTTCGGTCCGAATCCGTTCGGCGATCGTTAAGTCAGGAGCCATTTCGATCTTTCCCATCCGTATTTCAGAATCATATTGAAAATAGCACCCTGCATCAACAGCTTAAGAAGAGAGAGACACTTGACCGGCGTGCAAGTATCGCTGTGACTGCTTGCCCGCTAGCTGACGGAGAAAGAATTTACCCAAATTCTCCGCAACGACTTCCCTCTGTTTATCCACCGTGATGACGTGATAGCAATCATCCAGCAACACCAACTGTTTGTCCTCCGATGAGATCTCGTCGTAGACTATGGAGGCATTGCGGGGGCTGGTCATGTCATCGTCACTCGCTTGGAGAATCATCGTGGGGGCCGTGACTTCGCTCAGTTGTGCACGAACTCGCACAATGAGCCGGTCGATTTCCGTGAGAGTCCTCAACGGAAAAATCGGGTAGCCCTTCGATGCTGCAGATGGAATAGGCGGTACAGCGCCATTGGTCGCCTTCCGTTGAGCCCACCAATCGTTCATCCACTCACGAAGAATGGCAACGGGACTGTAGGCTTTTCGCACCACGCTTTGAAGCTCCTCGTCCTTAATTCCGAAAGGAGGTCCGTCTATGTGGAACAGCAGATGCTGCAAGGGAAGAGGGACTACCTTCATGGCGAATGGGAGGATAGCGTCATACCAGGGAGTATTCCATCCATCATACACGAACGTAGGCGAGAGGACTCCAATCCCGTCGACGTGGACGACTGTTGACGCTTCCAACGCCAAGAGAGCCCCTGCACTCAGGCCCGCTACAAACACATACTCGTATCGATCTCGTGCAAAAGAAAGCTGCATTTGTACGTGCGCCCGCCAGTCCTGTTCGTTGGTCTTCACGAGGTCTCTAAGCCTGGTGCAATGTCCGGGAAGGGTCGTCGTATAGATATCCCATCCGTTCTTCCGCGCCATCTCCCGTGCGAGGTAGAACATCTCGGCGGGTGTGCCGGTGACACCATGTATAAGATAGACCAGAACATTCGACTCCGCGTGTAGAGCGAAGTCTGTCTTCTGGCGATCTACCATGTTATCCAAGAGCCCCGCACGTCTCACTCTATGCGGTCTCATCACGCCTCCGCACACGTGGTGAATAAGTGATCGAGCAATTCGAGCCCCAAGTCAATCTCCTCCCTCGTAATGTCCAATGCTGGCGCCAGCGTGAACACATTCTTATAATGTCCGCCGATGTCCAGCACTAAGCCCATCGGGCCGCGGGAAGAGGGAATGCCGCCCGCCAATCCTGCTTCAAATATCCGGTCTGCGAGGATTTTGTCCGGGGTAAAGCGGTCGGGTTTGGTCACTTCAATGCGAAGGGCTAACCCCAATCCTGATACATCACCGATGGTCTCATGACGGCTTTTGAGTGTTTCGATCTGCCGCAGAAAGTACGCACCGGAATCCATCACTTTCTTCTCGTAATC
>PLBR01000190.1 GCA_003135435.1 Nitrospira sp.
CGGCGGCCCCTGCGTCCCTCAGTAATCGTGGCGCCGTAACGTTAGGGAGATACGATGACTTTCTAGAAGGAGACAGAATGGCTGGGTTTTCCATGCGGAAGAATCAACGGCTCAAGAGATTGGTGCCGGTGCGGTACCTTGGGGACGGGATTGCCGGTGAAGGAATCATCAAAGATCTTTCGCTGAGCGGGAGCTACATGACTGGGAATGCACCGGTCTCTGTCGGGCTGTTGCTCGCCCTGCAAATGTTTGTGCCGGGAGACCCGGAGCCGTTGCTAATCGATCGCGCCATAGTGAAATGGGTCAAGGGGGCTGAGTTCGGGGTCGACTTCGACACGCCCCAGCCGACGGTGGCCGAGCGAATCACCACGGTCATCTCCACGTTGGTCAATACACAACATGGCTCATTCCGCAAGGGATAAGAGAAGCGGGTAGGTGTATGGCCCCACTTAATTTCTGGACAGGTCGGCTCATGTCTCAGATTCCTCGATCTCGATTACTTGCACGGCTCGCCCCAGCGTGAAGAGGTGTCAAGGCGAGGCTCGCGTCACCGCGTCAGTCCCGCCCCTTGCCCCATCGCAGAGTCCCCGATCCCTTTCGCCCTCAACAGATTCCCACACTGTCTCAACCGAGGGGTTCACTCCACTTTGCTGTGCAAATTTGTGCTAAAAATCTGCACGATGGATCGAATGCTACAGAATCAATGGAATGTATAGAATCATCTCAAGTCCTTGTTAGCTAAGAAAGAACGGAGAAACCTTCGCAAAATCAAGCCATTGATACTTTGGTCTTTTCGCCCTTTTAAGGCGAGGGCCGTGGGTTCGCGCCCCAGCCGGCTCACCACTTCGAATACAAGACAGAATCTTCAAAACGACCTTCGGTCTCCTTCCGCCTGCCTAGTCATTCTGCGCACCGTGTTCAAAAACCTCTCTTATGGTCGAAAGCGGAGAAGTCGATTTCTTGGGGGCTTTGACGTATCCTTCTGCCTATTCCAAAAACAAACCTTTATGCGTGGTCCTAATGTTTTGCTTTGTTATTCATGTCAGGAAAGAATAAACTGACTGAAAGTTTTATTGCTGATCCTATCGACTACTGTATGGAGGTCGGCCCATGCGTGGAAGGTTAACCATGCAAACGTCCCGGCTAAGTCAGTCATCGCTTCTTTGCTCCCTCCCGGCACTAGTGGGGAGATGCTCTGATAATCTCATCGCCACTGAACTTCTTCCCCAATATCCGCACTTTCGTCATCGTATGGTTGACTGCGCTATGCAACCTTGGAGCACAATTCTATTGTGCTCACGGCGTATGGAAAGAAGTGGCCCCGGAAATTTGAACAAGCCGTTAGGTGGAGAATCTGCTACCGTTGATGCCCTGAGAGGGCGATGAAAGGGAGCAGAGAATGACAAAGAGAACGAGACGGACGCACTCAGCGGTGTTCAAAGCTACAGTGGCGTTGGCGGCACTGAGCGGCGACAAGACGCGGGCCGAACTGGCACAGCGGTTTGACGGGCATCCCCATCAGATTACGGAGTGGAAACGGCCGCTCAGTGAGCGAGCGGCCGACCTCTTTGGCGGTGGAGCCTCACCGGCAGAGCCGCCGATTGATCTGAAGGCCTTGCATGCCAAGATCGGACCGCTCACGCTGGAGCATGATTATTGAGCAGGGGCGCTCACCAAGGTGGGATGGCTGAGCGCAACGCGATGATGGATTCCACCCACGCACTGTCGATCAGCCGCCAGGCACAGCTGGTAGGGATCAGTCGGGGCAGCGTCTACTATATGCCCACGCCTGTCCGCGCGGCCGATCGGGTGCTGATGTGTCACCTGGACGCGTGACACGTGGCGCACCCGTGTATGGGCACGCGCATGGTGCGAGATCAGCTCAATCGTGAGGGGTTCACGGTCGGGCGTACACACGTGCGCTCGCTGATGGCGCGGATGGGCATGGAGGCGCTCTACCGGAAGCCGGGCACCAGCAAGAAGCACCCAGGCCATGAAATATATCCCTACGTGCTGCGCGGGCTCACCATCACCCGGGCCAACCAGGTGTGGGCACTCGATACGACCTACATCCCGATGGCCAAAGGGTGTGTGTACCTGACCGCCGTCGTGGACTGGGCCAGCCGCACGGTACTGGCGGCGAAGGTCGCGATCACGCTGGAGACCTGTCACGCCGGCGATGTGCTCCAAGAGGCGGTCACACGCTCTGGCATACCGGAGATGGTGAAGACCGATCAAGGCAGTCAGTTCAGCGCACAGGAGTTTGTGCACGCCGTCAAAGAACAGGGATGCAAATTCAGCATGGACGGGCGCGGAGCCTGGAGGGACAATGTGTTCGTCGAGCGTCTGTGGAAATCAGTGACATACGAGCGGGTGTATGTACAGGCCTACGACTCAGTCAGTGAAGCCAGGCAGTCGATCATGCAATACATGGATTGGTACCATCAATCCAGGCCGCATTCGAGCCTGGACAAGCACACACCTGATGAGGCGTATGCCGTGATGCTGCCGACGGGTCAACTGGCAGCGTATGCATCAGCAGAGACTCCACTTAAAAAACTCGGGCGGCTGTTCAAAGGAATGGGGCCACTTCTGTATCAGGGTATCACACAAGGAGGTGTAATCATGAGTAGAGCAAAGGCCCTCACATATTGCATTGTGGCGATGCTGATGATGGGAGTGGCAGGGACTAGCTCTGGGCCAGTTTTTGCCGAACAGTACCAGGTGATCGAAGTTACAGACGGAGGCACTATCAAAGGAGTCGCGAGCTGGAAAGGCGAGATTCCAGACCTTCCGCCATTCGGGGACCTCATACATCCAGAGGTGTGTGGCGAAACGCAGCCGTCTTCGGCGTTGCAGGTGAATCCGCAAACCAAGCACGTGCGGTCGGTGCTCGTCTATCTCGATCGGATCGAAAAGGGGAAGGCGCCCGCAGAGAAGTACTGGCTCCATATGGGACAGGACAGGACGAACAAGGTGTCCGATACGGAGGCCTGCCAATTCAACGAGCACATCTTCCCATTTGTCCGCAGCCAAATCGTGGCCATGGTTAATTTCGATTCGATTCTCCATAACCCAGATTTTTTCAATGAGAAACATGTGTCGGTCCTGAATATGGTCATGCCCACGCCTAACCGGGCAGTTGATCACACGATCCTCCAGTATCACGGAATGGGAGTGATGCCGTTTCAGTGCGATATCCACGCCCACATGAACGGCTATTGGGCTGGATTTCATCATCCGTATTTTGTGGTCACCGATGCGGATGGGAAGTTTCAGCTCAGCGGGGTTCCGCCCGGTAAATACACCTTGGTGGCCTGGCATGAGGGATACAAAATTGTCAGGATGGACGGTGCGCACCCGATCTATGATCGGCCGCATGTGATCCAGAAGGAGATTGAGGTCAAGCCAAATGAGACGGTCGATGTCCACTTTGAGTTCCCAGTCCGGAAGGTCACTATAGAGTAGGTGCTTTCAAGACAGAATGGGCTGCTGCCGGTTTCAAAGACACCGAGTTAGGTGTATGAATAAAACCGGAGGTGGATCATGGAGCGGCGCACGTGTATGCGAGAGTTCAAGCTTGAAGCGGGGAAGCTGATCCAAGCACGCGGGGTGACGCGGGGCGCAAGCCTCAATGATCATCTCGTTCAGGAAGGTCACAGACCGCTTCCCCGACCTGGTTCCATTCCCGCAAGATCCCGTCGTGGTCAAACCGGAGAATGTCCTCACCGCATCCAGCCGCGCCGGAGCTACCGCTGGTGCCGTGAGCGCCCACACTCGGTCTTCCGCGACGTTCGTGGTAATGCCAGGTCACCCCGCCGTCCGCTAATGAATGAGCCTCATAGGGCGGTCCGAGTCTCTGACGCACCTCCTCTTGTGTGAGAAGATTGAGACCTTTCTCAAGATAATGAGAGGGCCTGGGTTCACATGCCGCACAGGCCAACAGAATCAAGGCGTTCAGCCTTATAGGTTGTCTCCCTGTGTGCTGCGGCCTCCCGAAACCTCGTCGCTGCATAGTCAGATCCTTCAGTGATCGATCCGAGTGTGATCGATCCCACATAGCCGCACGGGTTCCGATCCCATTGCGAGTCTTCCTGCGTGGGCCCACGAAAGCATACGTGGCGGCAACAGTCAATCCCATCCCTGACGGACGCGGGCCGCTATTGTGCGCATTTCCGCCCGTGCTCTTACAGAATGGCACCAGTTGCCTACAGCCGTTCCCTCAACCATCCGCAGCTGTCGTGGCCATGATGCTACAGGCGGCTATGATGGCCTGTGAAGGGTCCAGCCACACTCGGAAGAGCTCGGGTTTCGTGTAGGGCTTCTTCTTGGGTTGGTCGCTCATGATACGTCTGTCTCCTTGGTGTGGGCTCACAAGACCGTAGATTCCCTGGCTGTGATCCAGTCTGCCAGATAATATTTTAAAAGTGAGCAATTGTGACCAGACCCCACGTTGTCTTCTAGGCATCCTGCAAGGAACCATTCACAGGAGGAGACCCATGTCAAAACAAGCAGCAGACCATCACAAGAAAGCCGCCGAACATCACGAGCACGCCGCGCGTCATCACAAGGAAGCGGCAAAGCACCATGAAGTCGGCGCTCACGAGAAAGCCGCGCACCATGCCCACCTCGCGCATGGCCACCATGTGCAGGCAGCCTATCATGCTGAGGAAGCAGCAAAACTCCATATCGAACATTACGGCAAGAAGTAACTCCTTCGAGCCTGGGCGCGTAGGTCGCCCGGGTTGTTTGGACAGAATTTCTTGCTTCAGGAGTGAAGCCCTGCGGGTATCTGCCTAGGCTGCGTGTTGCAGCTTGGGCAGGTGCCCGTGGCATCTCGAATCGCAAGGTTTGCAAAGCGTACGGTTCGGGGACCCGATCAGGCCTCGAAGCATCAGGCAGAGCGTGTGCAAATTTGTGCTAAAAATCTCCTAAAGGCCAAGACTCATCGGAATCAATGGAGACAGTGAAAACCACCTAAGAGCTCGATACAAAGAGAAAAATGGGGAAACCATTTGAAACACCGAGCCTTTTCAAAATCGTCTTGCTTCCATTCCTAAACCGCTGGTCGACGCCTTGATGCCTCCCCTTTCAATGAATTGCTTATTTCAATCTCGCCGTCTTTTATATTAAGTAAATCTTCCGGTCCTGCGTAAAATAAGGCGAAGTCGAGATTGTATTAAAATAGTTGGTTGTGACCCTTTGCGACGACAGAGAAAAA
>PLBR01000179.1 GCA_003135435.1 Nitrospira sp.
AATGTCGGACAGGCTCCTAGCAGAAGGTAATTCCCTCCGCTTGGCAATCAGCTCCTGTCTGTTCTTCGCCTCTGTCATCCCCTCTGTCGCATTTCACCACGGTCCTCCCTCGGCAACGTAGCAAAAGGCATCTAAATCATCCTCTCTCTCTTGTGAAATCGCGATGTTAGAAAGGCATGAAGCATGCTGATAAAGGAAAGAGGAGAAGGGAGCGCCTTTCTCTGTCGAGTTGTGAAACGAATGACTTTTGTATCGGGCATGTACAAACAGAGGCGTCGGGTCGGGATACACGGTGGAGGATTGGGGGTTGATCTCCTGGGGGTCGGCCTTGTCGCCTGTGTCTTTGCTGGATTTGTTGCCTGCGACAGAACTCCCGACCAAGCGCCTGAGTCCAAGAATGCTGTTGTGGCTGACAGGTCAGGTGTGCTCCATCTCACCTCCGAAGAACTCGCGCGGACGGTAATCGAGGTCACACCGGTTGCCCGAGGCCAGTTGCTGGTACCGCGGGAATTTCCCGCCACAGTTCAAGCCAACGAAAATGAATTGGCTGAGGTGACCACGCTCATCAGGGGCCGGGTGGTGAAGGTCCATGTGGATGTCGGCCAAGACGTGAAGAAAGACACCTTGCTGGCGATGCTCCACAGTACGGACCTCGGTGTGGCGGAGGGGGCGTATCTGAAATCTGCTGCAAAATTGCACGAAGCGAAACTGGCGTACGAGCGTGCCAAGGATCTGCATGAACAAAAGGTTGTGAGTCTGGCTGAGTTGCAGCGCCGCGAGGCCACGATGAAAACGGCACAAGCAGAATCGCGAGAGGCGAGGAACCGTCTGGAACTGCTCGGCGTCCCCCGGCAGGAAGTCGAGCGGCTGGATCGTGAGGATACGATCAAGGCCGATGTGTCCCTGCGTGCGCCGTTCGACGGCCGGGTCATCATGCGCAACATCACGAGAGGCGAAGTTGTCGAAGCGCAGCAGAAGCTCTTCACCGTCGCGGATCTTTCGGATGTGTGGGTTGTCGGTAACGTGCCGGAGAAGGACGTGCAGTTCATCCGGAAGGATCAGAAGATCAATGTGATTGTGTCCGCTTATCCCCATGCCATCGTTCCGGGAACGATCACCTACATCGGGGATGTGCTCGATCCGGCCACCCGTACGATGCGCCTGCGAGTGACGGTGCTGAACCCTGATCGGCTGCTGAAACCGGAAATGTTTGCCACCGTCCTCGTCTATGCGTCGCCGACTCCGGACGCCCTGACTGTGCCGATCGAGGCCGTCCAAAACGGGCCGACCGGTACGATGGTGTTTGTTCAACGGGGGACGAACGACTTCGAAGTGCGAACGGTCAAGGTGGGAAGCGAGCAAGGGGAGGTAGTGACGGTGCTGGAGGGGGTGAGCGCCGGCGAGCAGGTCGTGACCAAGGGATCGTTCATCCTCAAGTCTGAAATGGAACGGCACAAGATCGAACCGACACCATGATCGCCTCTCTTCTTGAGTTCTCGTTGCGGCAACGGATCCTGGTTCTGGGCTTGGCTTGTCTTTTGTCCGTCGCCGGTGTCTTCGCCTTTCAGTCTATCCCGATCGACGCCTACCCCGACGTCACGAACATCCAGGTGCAGGTGCTGACGGACGCGCCGGGTCTCTCGCCCGTCGAAGTCGAACGATTCATCACCTATCCGCTCGAACTCCAGATGACCGGCCTGCCCGGTTTGACGGAGATCCGATCCCTGTCAAAATTCGCCCTCTCCCAGATCACGGTTGTGTTCAACGACGACGTAGATACGTACTTCGCCCGCCAGTTGGTCCTTGAACGGATCATGGCGGCGAAGGAGCGCTTGCCCGAGGGGCTGGAGCCTGTCATGGCCCCTGTCAGCACCGGGCTGGGCGAGATTTATCAATATTATGTGGAAGGACCCAATGCCGCGGCGACTGATCCGACGGTCATTGAGGCTGAGCTGACGGACCAACGCACGCTCCAGGACTGGGTCCTGCGCCCCTTGCTCAAGAGCGTGCCTGGTGTGATCGATGTGAACGGCATGGGCGGGCTCGTGAAGCAGTATCAAGTCCTCGTCGATCCGGCCAAACTCCGCAAATACGATCTGACGCTCCACCATATCTACGAGGCGGTGGCGAAGAACAATGCCAATGCCGGGGGCAACGTGCTGGAACGGCACGCCGAACGCGCGATCGTCCGTGGCCTCGGATTGATCAAGACCCTGAGTGATATCGAGTCCATCATCGTGAAAGAGTCCGGCGGCACGCCGGTCTTCGTTCGTGATGTTGCGGAAGTCCGCATCGGCCACGCCGTTCGCCATGGGGCGGTGGTGCTCAACGGCGAGCGGGAGGTCGTGGCGGGCATCGTGCTCATGATCCGCGGGGGCAATGCGCGTCAGGTGGTCGAAGCCGTGAAAGCCAAGGTGGAAGATCTGCAGCAGAATCACATCCTCCCCGCAGGTACGAAGATTCTGCCCTTCTATGATCGCATCGAGTTGGTCACGGCGGCCATCCACACCGTTCGGGATGCCCTGATCGAAGGGATCGTACTGGTGGTTTTCGTTTTCTTTTTCTTCCTAGGCCACGTGCGCAGCGCCATCGTCGTGACGGCCTCGCTCATCGTCACCCCCCTGATCACATTCATCGTGATGCAGCGGCTGGGGATCTCGGCCAACTTGATGACGCTCGGCGGGCTGGCCATCGCCATCGGCGAAATCGCGGACGGGTCGTTGGTCGTCGTCGAAAACGTCTATCGGCACCTGGCGCAGAACAATGGCGCAACGAAGAAGAGCACGTCGGAGGTGATTCTTCAGGCCACCAAAGAAGTGGGCCGGCCGATCCTCTTCGGCATTCTCATCATCAGCGTCGTCTTCCTGCCGCTCATGACGCTCCAGGGCATGGAAGGGAAGATGTTCGCCCCGTTGGCCTATACGCTGGTGATCGCTCTTTTGGCCTCGGTCGTGGTCACGCTGACCCTGTCGCCTGTGCTCGCGTCGCTGCTCTTGCGCGGAGACCATCCGGAGGAAACGCGCCTCACGCTCTGGATGAGAAAGCGCTATGTGCCGGTGTTGCAATGGACGCTCCGGAACCGCAGTCTCGTCCTGACCGGCTCGACGGCGATCGTGCTGTGCAGCCTCGCTATCATTCCGTTCGTCGGGAGGGAGTTCATTCCTCTTCTGGAAGAAGGGGCTTTGACGCCTCAGATCGTCCGGCTGCCGAGCGTCTCGTTGCCGGAGTCGATCGAGATAGAGAAGCGCACCCATAAGGCCATGTTGGAGTTTCCCGAAGTGCGGATGGCCATGAGCAAGATCGGGCGGCCCGATATTGCCAATGTACCGGAAGAACTGTACGAGAGCGACCCGATTGTATCGTTTCACGACCGGAGCACATGGAAGACGGCCAAGACGCAATCGGGGTTGACCGATGCGATCCGCCAGAAGCTGGCGGAGATCCCCGGTATTTCCGTGCTCATGAGCCAGCCGATTCAAGAACGGGTAGACGAGTTGATCTCCGGCATCAGGACCGAGTGTGCGATCAAACTCTTCGGGGAGGATCTCGACGTCCTGCACGACAAGGCGGAGGAGATTGCCTCGCTGATGCAGCAGATCAAGGGGGTGAAAGATATCAAGGTTGAGCAGATCGCCGGTCAGCCCTATCTCACCGTCGACATCGACCGGCAGAAGATTGCCCGTTTCGGCATCAACGTGGCCGATGTGCAGGAGATCATCACCACCGCCATCGGCGGTAAGGCGGCCACGCACGTCTATGAAGGCGAGCGGCGGTTTCAATTGACTCTTCGGTTCCCTGAAGCCTCTCGCAATAGCATCGGCACCATTGGGGAGATTCGGGTGAAGTCGGCTTCCGGCGCACTGATCCCGATGAGTGAACTTGCCACGATCGAGATGCGCGAAGGCCCGGCCCGCATCAGCCGTGAGCAGGTCCATCGTCGCATTTACATCGGCTTCAACGTCGTCGGGCGCGACATCGGCAGCGTCGTGGATGAAGGGCGGAAGAAGCTGGCGGCGCAGGTGCGCTTGCCGGAAGGGTACCAGGTGACGTGGGGCGGGGCGTTCGAGAACATGGAGCGGGCCAACGCGCGGCTGTTAATCGTGGTGCCGATCACGCTGGGACTCGTGTTTTTTCTGCTCTTTTGGGCGTTTCACTCACTCCGCTACGCGACGCTGATCATTATGAATCTCCCCTTCGCCTTGATCGGGGGCGTCGTGTCTCTGTGGCTGAGCGGGCAATACCTCAGTGTGCCGGCCTCCATTGGCTTCATCGAACTATTCGGTTTGGCGGTCGGGAATGGGATCGTGCTGGTCTCCTATATCAATCAGTTGCGCAATGAAGGTACGCAGATGGACCAGGCTATCGTCAGCGGTTGCATCCTCCGGCTTCGCCCGGTCGTGATGACGATGATGACGACGCTGCTGGGTCTGCTGCCATTGGTGCTCGCGCAGGGAATCGGTGCCGAAGTGCAGCGGCCGCTCGCGACCGTCGTCATCGGCGGCCTCTTCACCTCGACCGCTCTCACGCTGGTGGTCTTGCCGGCCCTGTATCGATGGTTTGCGGAAAAAGAAGCGGGGAAGGAGTATGCGCCGGAGTGGGTGTGAGGGAGGGTGGTCTGTTGATCCCCTGTGCTCGCGCAACGCGCGGCCTGAGAAGGATGGGGAGGGAGCGGCCAGGTGCCCTTCTTGCTCGCAGAACGCGCACGCTCGGAAGGTGCTCGTTCGATGCGCGCAGTAAAGGGCAGCCTTGGCCACTCCCTTAAAATAGAGGTTTAGCAAATTGAAAGGTCCTCGCATGGGCTAATGGTACGTCCCGGGAAATCGAGTGCGAAGCAATCGGAGGGTAGGGCGGGTGAAAAATATCTGCCCGTGGGTGGGCGGGTGAGAAAGTTGCGCGCAGT
>PLBR01000198.1 GCA_003135435.1 Nitrospira sp.
GATTACGAGAAGAAAGTGATGGAATCCGGTGCGTATTTTCTGCAGCAGCTCGAATTGCTCAAAAAGCGTCATGAAGTGATCGGCGATGTCTCCGGTTTGGGGTTAGCCCTTCGCATTGAAGTAACCAAGTCGGACCGCTTCACCCCGGACAGAGCCCTTGCGGACAAAATCTTTGAAGCAGGACTGGCTGGCGGCATTCCCTCTTCCCGAGGCTCGATGGGCTTAGTGTTGGACATTGGAGGACACTATAAGAATGTGTTCACGCTGGCGCCGTCATTGGACATCACCACCGATGAAATTGATCTGGGGATAGAACTCTTGGACTACTTGTTTACCTCCTGCAAGGACAGCAAATGATCATGAAGACGTTGAATGGCCATGACCGGCTCTCCGAAATGACGGACCGCCGTTCGACGGATCTCATCATCCAGAACGATTCGAACGCGCTGGTCTATTTGATTCATGGAGTGACCGGCACGCCGGTCGAGATGCGGTATCTGGCACGTGGCCTGGCTCGGCGTGGGGGGGATGTCTACGCCACAACCTTACCGGGACATTGCACCAGCCTGCGCGAGCTCCTGAAAACAAACGAACAGCAGTGGTGTGAGCATGTCGGCAAGCAATTAGCCTATGCGCGAGAGCACTATGAGCACGTGTATGTGGCAGGGCTGAGTGCTGGCGCGCTGCTCGCGCTCGAGGCCTCAACCAGAGTGGCGGTGGATGGAGTGGGCGTGCTGTCGCCGACCTTCTTCTATGACGGGTGGAATATGCCACGTCATGGTGATGCCATCTTATCGACGGTACTCAAACTGGTGCCCGAGTGTCTCCAACATGTGGTGTTTCACATAGATGGGCCTCCCTACGGGGTGAAGGATTCCATGATTCAGGCACACATTCGTGCCTCCTATACTCCCAAGTCTGTGTTTCACGAATGGGTCAGTTTGTGGTGGGAGGGACATAGTAGTGAGGCTGTCGGAAACGGGGCGGACCCGTCACCGGCCGCATCAAAAGGGTACCCGCTCTTCCCACTCAGAACCTTGCGTGATCTTGATCGGCTCATGAATCGCGTCAGGAGCTGCTTAGAGAAGGTGTCTGCCCCAACACTGATCCTGCAAGCAACCAATGATGACATGACGGGACCCCGAAATGCGCAGTTCGTCTATGACGAAATCGCCTCGACGCAGAAGCAAATCGTGCTGCTGAATGATTGTTACCACGTGATCACGGTCGACCGGCAACGCCAGGCTGTGGTCACTCACCTGAAGGAGTTCTTCAAATTGAGCACCTCTGTCCCCGAAGCAATCCAGGTTGCCAGCTGATGGCGACCCTGGCAGGTGGTCTAAAAGCTCCCGGCTGGTCAATGACCAGTTTTCTGACGACGGGAACATATTGGACGTTATGGGGATTCTTTAGAGGTATTGCAAGACTCTGCTTTCGACTTCGCCTGATAGGACAGGAAAATATTCCTGCTCAAGGAGGATTACTCATCGCAGCAAACCACGCCAGCCTCCTCGACATCCCCTTTCTCGGATGTGGAGTTCCACGTCAGTTGGCCTTCCTCGGGCGGCATAATCTGTTTCCTATCCCTCTAGTCAATCCCCTGTTGCAGCGCCTCGGTTGGATTCCGATCCGGCAAGATCGTTTCGATCGTGATGGATTGCGTCGCGCGGAAGATTGTATTGAAAAGGGCAAAGCACTTGTCATATTTCCCGAGGGGGCGCGCACCGAGACCGGCGCCCTAGGGGAAGGGAAACTCGGGCTCGCGATGCTGGTCGCGAAAACCAAATGTCTTGTGGTGCCCGCTTATATATCCGGAACATTCGAAGCGCTTCCGATAGGTGCCAGTCGCATTGCTTTCCATCCAGTGAGTGTGATCTATGGTGTGCCGATCGATTTTGCCTGCGACATTGAACGGTTTTCAAAAAAAGAATTCTATCGCCATGTGATCGACACCGTGATGGCCAGTATTCAGGACCTCGCGCTCACCGGTCGCCGTCATTGATGGAACCTATGATGCGAAGGTTTCCGTTTGGCTTGTTGTTGTAGAAAACGTTACACTCGATCGTGTACTTCGTGGCAGACGGACTGGCTAGATCGACACTCACCCCGCCCATGTCAGTACTCAAATCCGAATGGCTAGTCCACTCGCTCATCGCGCTGTGCTGCGTCATGTTGCTGCCGAGTTCCCTGTTTGGCCAAGAGCAACCAGCAAAGCGTGACAACGGATCCGCACTTCAACATGCCGCCGATATCCCTGCACCAGGAACCGAAGGGGAACGGTCCGAAGTTGAACAGGCTGAAGCGAGAGAAGAGGCGCTGAAGTCCCTCGTTGGTCCCAGCCCCTATACTGTGATCCCGGTTCCTGTCATTCACTACAGTCTGAATGAAAGCTACTGGGTCGGTGCCGCCCTACCGATTCTGGAATCAAACGCGAACGGTGAACTGCAACATATCTATGTCCCCTTCTATTCGCACAACCGATATGTCGAAGAGACAGTTGGGCTGTATTATTACGGGTACCCTTCAGATACGGCGCAGTACAGTATCACGGCAGACTATTCGACGAAGAGCCAGCGCGACATTGATCTGGCCTATAAAAACGTGGGTGCCGGAGGAGGACGGTATATTCTGGCCGGTCGGGTGAACTGGTTCAAGAACCCCTTTCGCCGTTTGTTTGGAATTGGCAATCAAACATCAGAGAGTGACGGTTCGAGCTACACCTCCGGAGAGACTCTTGTGGATCTCACCGGTGGCATTAATGTCAACGAGGACGTGATGCTCATGTGGACCGAACATTACCACGACATCCGTATCGATGCCGGGATCGTCAATTCCTTACCACAAGCCCAGGCACAATATAGCCAACTCCCCGGTATGGAGGGTGCGACCATCGTGGGGCATAAACTCACGGCTCGCTATGATACGCGCGACAAACAACTCATCACGACGCGAGGAACCTATGTGAATCTCTCCGTGGAGTTGAATCAAAACCTCCAGCACAGCGGAGCGAGCCCGTGGGTACGCACCACCCTCGATGCCCGACACTTGCTCCCCCACTACGATGACCAACTGGTCTTCGTAGCCCGCTTCTTGGTCGACACCGTGAATGGACATACACAAGACATTCCATTTTATGAGCTACCCACGTTGGGAGGGGAAACAACCCTTCGCGGGTTCGGTCAAAGCCGGTTCATCGATGACACCGCCTTGCTGTTCAATTTTGAGGAACGTATCCCCGTCAAACAGGTGAAGGTATTTGATTACCTCATTGATCTCGAAATCGCGCCCTTCCTCGATATCGGACGAGTCATGAGTGGATTCAGCACTCGGGACCTCAAGGATTTTCAGGTGAATCCGGGAACCGGCTTGAGGATCCTCGCACGCCCGCACGTCGTTGGGCGACTCGATATCGCCTACGGCCGTGATGGCGAGAACCTCTTTGTGGGACTGGACTATCCCTTCTGAAGATGAAGACTCGTCAACAACCGTACCTGTGCTGAAGGGACTGCAGTACGCCGACTCCCTCTCGCGCGTTCCTCGCACCCCACATCGTCGCAAGGGGCCTTGCGAACAGTGGCCCGGCAGAGGCGACGGTGAATTGAGATTTCACGCCACACCACTCGATCACCCGATACCATCAGCCACACTCCAAGTGCAAGATGAAGCAACGTGGCCAGGGACCCGAGAGAGTCTCCTCACCCAAGGCCCCGACAACGGAGTGGGTCTCAGCCGGTTCTCTCAACTCAATCCTATCAACACCACGCCGCCCAGAATAAAACCTAAGCCGACCCATCGCTCCAAGCCGACCTGTTCCTGTAGCCAGAATCTGGACAACAAGCCCACGAAGACGAAACACAGGCTGCTGGCTGGGAAGGCGATGCTGACATCGAGGAGGCGGAGGGCCATCGTCCACAGGACCGCCTGGGCGACAAAGCAGGCGATCCCAACGGCGACGGATCTATTGCGCCAAAGGCGGCGAAACGGGCCCCATTGGCTCACGTCTGCGTGAGCGATTTCCGCACCATGTTTGAAGGCGAGTTGCCCCACCGCCTCGAAGAGGACAGCTATCGTCACGAAGGTGAGGCCCAGCACGCGAAGGCTCATGGAGGGGCCTCTGGCTGGAATGGTTCTTCGCTTCGAGCCGGGAACATCCCGGCAGTCCGAAGGTTGGTGCGGCTGATGACCCAGACGCCTATCAGGATCATGGCAAGGCCAGTCACACGCAGAGGGGAAAGGGATTCGTGAAACATCGCCATCGACGCGCCGCTGACGGTGACATAGCTCAGGGCCGTGATGGGTTGAGCATAACTGAGATCAGCATGGGCGAGGACGATCATCCAATTGAAGAACTGGAGGACAAAGACGAGCAGTGCGACATGGAACAACGGTTCATGGAGGACAGAGACGACGCTTTGCCAGAGGCCAATGGTGTCCGGAACTTGTTCGACGGCGTATTTCCAGCATAGCTGGACGATCGTATCCATGGCAATCGCCATGGTCAGAGTGAGCCAGACGATTCGGCGTCGGCGCAGCAGAGGGCTCTTTGAGATCACGGGCTGGTTCATCGCACACAGACATCCGGCTGACCGGCAAAGNNTCGGTCTGAAATATGGCCATCAGAGGGAAACATCGTGGGAGAACCAAACCACAGGAGTGAGGACGCCGTCAAGCGCAAGGTTCTTCGCTCGATACACGATCGACTGACGCGCCCTCCGGCACGGTCACGATCGATGACTACGCGGACAAGTTGCCGTTCAAGTTCACCGATGCTATCAAGTGGGATACCGGAAACCTTCCTTCAAATCGGTACAAAAATCGGGATGCCAGCCATGTCGGCGTGACGGAACTTGAACGGTGGCCTAACAACTCGCGGCTGAGCGAACTGACTCGCTTTGCCACCGGAAAAGGCGGCAGTGTCCCTGTTTCTTCTCCCTATCAAATCAGAAACGGATACCAACTCCTGCGAACACATTATCGTATCCGGGGTTGGTCCCCTTTTGATGAATAAAATCAATATCAATATGTGAGGTGACCCGGAAATAACG
>PLBR01000139.1 GCA_003135435.1 Nitrospira sp.
GCGGCCCACATCTGGTGCTGCCCGACATCGGTCGAAACAATCGGGTCCCGATCTTTCGTGAGTTCATAGAGCCGCCTGATGACATGTTGCGGTTTGATCGGCCCATCCGCTTCTTGTTGATACACGAGAGGATTCGCCTGCTGCCATTCGCGAATCTGATTCCACCAGGCCTTGCGAAGTTCCTTCTGATCGCCGTTCACCGTGGCACGAAGAATCTGAATCAACTCACGAAGCACGGTCTTGCAGTCGCCGACGATTGGAATGTCGACATTGACATTCTTCCGAATCGAGGTCGGATCGATATCGATGTGGATGACCTTGGCATGCGGACAAAACTCGGAGACCTTTCCGGTGACACGATCGTCAAACCGTGCCCCGATGGCCACGACAAGATCGGAATAGTGCATGACCATATTCGCCCAATAGGTGCCATGCATGCCCAACATGCCCATGGACTGCGGATGCTCGCCAGGGAAGGCCCCCAGCCCCATCAACGTCATGTCGACCGGCATATGAGTCAGTTCAGCCAACTCCATCAATTCTTGCGATGCACCCGAGAAGATGACACCGCCGCCGACATACAGCACCGGCTTTTTTGCCTTCGTCATGGCCTCAGCCGCTTGCTTGATCTGCCACTTATTCCCCTCATACACTGGATTGTAGCTACGGATGGAGACGGAACTCGGATAGGTAAATTCTGCCTTGTCCATGGATACGTCTTTCGGAATATCCACCAGCACCGGGCCTGGACGCCCCGTCGTCGCAATGTAGAAAGCCTCTTTGATTGTCATCGCCAGATCTTTCACGTCTTTCACCAGGAAGTTGTATTTGGTGCAGGGGCGACTTAATCCCATGTTATCCGCTTCCTGGAACGCATCATTTCCAATCAGGCTGGTAGGAACTTGTCCGCTAAAACAGACTAGCGGCACGGAGTCCATATAGGCATCCGCCAAGGCTGTAAGCACGTTCGTCAGGCCAGGGCCTGAGGTCACAAGGCATACCCCGGCTTTACCAGTCGCCTTGGCATAGCCTTCCGCCATATGGCCCGCACCCTGTTCATGACGAGTGAGAACCACCTCAATGTCCTTCTGCTGGTGGAGCATGTCGAAAATCTTCAGAACGACACCACCAGGAAGCGCAAAAATCGTCTTCACGCCTTCCCGTTTGAGGCATTCGATGAGGATTTCAGCACCTGTGAGCTTCATGACAGAACCTCCATCCATCCAGCCGGTGAGAACAGGCCGAAGGAATCGGCACGATAGACGACGCTGCGGCTTAGCCGAATAGACCAGACACGAATCCCTCGATTGCTCAGAACGTTCTGAAAAATCAGGGATAAAGATCCACAATCCTAGCACCACGTATTTCATCGCGTCAATAGTGCGGCAAGCCAAGCCCACTCCTCACTGACAGTCTCCCGCCCCGAATGATATCCTTCTGATCAGCCTCCACTTGCTGGCCCTGAGTCGCCACTCCATGAGCATGCCGATCCATGTCACCATCCTGTCGCGCGACAAATGCCATCTCTGCGATGTCGTCTACCGCATCGCGACACATCTCCAATCAGAGCTGAACATTACGGCGAGGAAGGTGAGCATCGAGGGAAATAGGACCTTGGAGGAACGTTACGGGTCGAGAGTTCCTGTCGTCTTGCTCGACGAGGTCGAACACTTCGCAGGGAAAGTGACGGAAGGAGAGCTCCGTCGAGCGATTAAAAAAGCGCGGTGGAGAAGACCTATAAGCCGGATTCTGTCCCGTCTGGGATTTTGTCCCAAGCGGGGATGATCATTTCTCTGGGATTCGAGTTACCTCGAACCTCAAGCGACCTACCCGAAGACCTCGGCCGGGCCAGCCGGTCGCCGACCTTCCGAAGAAAGCCGACAGATGTCTTCCTATTTGGCCTTGCATCGGGCGACGCTTACCGTGCCAGTGATGTTGCCACCACCGCGGTGGGCTCTTACCCCGCCGTTTCACCCTTACCTGATCCTCAGCGACAAGATTTACACCTCATCGCCTTGGCCATCGGCGGTTTATTCTCTGTGGTGCTGGTGTCGGATCGCTCCGCCTGGGAGTTACCCAGCGCCCTGCCCATGAAGTCCGGACTTTCCTCTAAGAGCGTTGCCGCCCCAAGCGATCACCCGGTCTTCTCCCTCGCGCAGGACTACTATAGGGACGGAGGCCCGTGCTTTCAAGGGGCGGACCACAAATGCCTCGACCTACTGCGCCCCTGGCAAGAGCGCCACGGGAACAGGCTGCTTAGCCTGGTAAAGGGCCATGGCCTCGGGCATCCATTTTTTTAGCTGCTCGATTCTCGTCTCGTGGCTCGGATGCGTGGACATGAACTCCGACGGCGCACCGCCACCGGACATCTGCCCCATCCGTTCCCACAGGGCGACCGCTTCGCGTGGGTCATAACCGGCATCCGCTGCAAGCAAGATCCCGATATAGTCCGCCTCCGACTCATGCTTTCGGCTGAACGGCAGCAGCACGCCGACCTGCGCACCGACACCAAGCGCCGCCATCGCCGCTTGCCCTAACATCCCGCCCCCACCAGACGCTCCTGCCGCTGCGCCGACAACTTGCAGCGTCGCATTCGTCAGCTGGCCTTGACTCATCCGTTCGGCGCCGTGCCGGGCTAAGGCATGGACCACTTCATGCCCCATGACAACAGCCAGTCCAGCTTCGGTTTTGGCCATGGGGAAAATGCTGGTATATACGGCCATCTTGCCGCCCGGCAGCGCGAAGGCATTCGCCGTCTTGTCATCCTTGATTATCGTCACTTCCCACTGGAACTGCTGCGCTATTTCAGCGTACTTCGAGCGCTTTGCCGCCTCGACGATTCGAGCTGCGACTCGTTTGACCGGTTCAATCTCTCGAGGATCTTGCGACTGCCTGAGCTTGGGGTCGGTCTTCACCTGGCTATAGGCTTGCGCGCCCATTTTCATTTCTTCCGACACCGACGTCATCAGCAACTGCGACCGTCCCGTATAGGGATTCGTTTCGCATCCGCTAACCACCATGAGTCCGAGTCCCGCCACCACCAACAGTACTCCGTGCGAGAACGACTTCCATGCCTGCATCGCACTTCCTCCCAGATAATGACCAGTCGTCTATGATCTTGAAAATTGACCGTCCCTTGAGGCTCTGTTAGATTACCGCGCCTCAATGAGAATCTCTACTAGAGCTACTTGCCTGTGACCACGACAACAGAAAAACCCAAGTTAGAGCGAATCGGCATCGATGAATCCGGCAAGGGAGACTATTTTGGTCCTCTGGTCATCGCCGCCGTCTTCGTCGACGCTTCCACACAGGGCGATCTGGTCCTCATGAATGTCCGGGACAGCAAGAAAATCTCCGACGGCCGCATTCTTCAAATGGCACCCGACATCCGGATGATATGTCCCCACAGCATTATCGCCATCGGTCCGCAACGATACAACGAACTGTACGCGAAGATCCGGAACTTGAATCGCCTGCTGGCCTGGGGACATGCCAAGGCCTTGGAGACTCTGCTAGAAAAGGTTTCGTGCTGGCGCGCGATCTCAGATCAGTTTGGCGACGAACGGTTGATTCTGAACGCCCTGCAGGAGAAAGGACGCACCATTGTTCTGGAACAACGGCATAAAGCCGAATCCGATATCGCCGTAGCTGCGGCCTCTATACTGGCCCGTGCGGAATTCCTCCTCCGATTGAAACGTCTCTCGGATGAGATCGGCACGACGTTGCCCAAGGGGGCATCACCCGCCGTCAAACTGGCCGGACGCATGATCGTGAAAAAGCATGGAGAGGAACGGCTGGGGTCGGTCGCAAAACTGCACTTCAAAACGACTCAGGCTGTTTTGGGAAAGATAGACTAGACCGACTCGCCAATCTCAAGGATCGAAGCCTTATCGAGGTCGGGGCCTGGGGATGTTTCGACAGGAATTTGTCCGTCCCAGTAGAGCATCCGACGGCAATAGGGACAGGTGTGGAGATCTTGCGAGCGTTTCACTTCTGAAATCAGTTGCGGAGGAAGCTGAAGCCGGCATCCGGAACAGATCCCCTCTTTGATCTCAGCGAGCGGTTGATCCTTTCGCGCTGCCTTGATCGTGTTATAGCGGCTGAGAAGCCCCTTCTCGACATGGGCCGAACGGGCTTGCTGCTGCGCTTCGAGATCGGCCAACTCTGTTGAGAGCGAGTGTTCCAGTTCGTCGAGCACCTGTTTTTCCTGCGTAAAAGCCTTTTCGATGGCGCTGAGCTTCTCTTGCGCGTCTTTCGCCATGCGCTGCAGTTGTTCGATTTTCTCCATACACAGCAAGATCTTCTCCTCAATGTCTCCTTTCTTCTTGTTGGCGACCTCGATCTCGAAGAGATGGGCTTGATATTCCTTATTCGACTTCAACTCGGACAGCCGCGACTTCATTTTCTCAGTGTGCGCTTCATGCACTTCAAGATCTTGTTCGTACGATCGCCGTTCCTTAATAAAAATCTCCACGGAGGCACTGGTCTGTTGATATAGCTGCTGGGCTTCTCGAAGCGGGGCGTCAACCGCTTGGATCCGCTCTGGAATTTTTCGGCGCTGGTCTTTGATCTCCGTGATTCGGAGATCTAGCTTCTGCAGCTCAATAAGGGGGGAAAGATTGTGGTTCAACGCACTCCTACAGCTATTGTTCTACACAACGGTCTGAACCTATGAATCCCATGGCCGCGCTGGTGGGCCCACTAGGACTTGAACCTAGGACCAGCTGATTATGAGTCAGCCGCTCTAACCACCTGAGCTATGGGCCCGATCAGGCGGATGACTCTCTCGCGCCTGACACGCAGACACGAACAGTTAATTCTAGGCTGCCCAAGGTGCGGAGTCAAATCCCGAGGCACACTCCATGGCGTGTCACAAACTCTCCACGAAGCTGCGTAGCTTCTTGCTCCGACTCGGATGACGCAGCTTGCGCAAGGCCTTGGCTTCGATCTGACGGATACGTTCGCGTGTCACTTCGAAATCCTGACCGACTTCTTCGAGGGTATGGTCGGTGGCTTCGCCGATGCCGAACCGCTTCCGCAACACTTTCTCTTCCCGTGGCGTGAGTGTTTCCAATGCGCTGTTGATCTGGCGCTGGAGATCGTACCGGATCGCCGCCTCCAGAGGAGACACCGCCTTCTTGTCCTCGATAAAGTCGCCCAAATGGCTGTCTTCTTCCTCGCCGATCGGGGTCTCCAGAGAAATCGGCTCGCGCGCGATCTTCAAAATCTTCCGCACTTTGTCAAGCGGCAGGTCCATGCGCTCGGCAATTTCTTCCGGCGTCGGTTCACGCCCGAGTTTCTGGACCAGATGGCGGGAGGTTCGGATCAGCTTGTTGATCGTCTCAATCATATGTACCGGAATACGGATTGTCCGGGCTTGATCGGCGATCGCGCGGGTGATCGCCTGGCGGATCCACCAGGTGGCATAGGTACTGAACTTGTAGCCGCGCTTGTACTCGAACTTATCGACGGCCTTCATCAGGCCGATATTACCTTCCTGGATCAAGTCGAGGAACTGGAGACCGCGGTTCGTGTATTTCTTGGCGATACTGACGACGAGACGAAGATTCGCCTCGACCAGCTCGGCTTTCCCACGCTTGACCTTTTCCTCCGCCACATCCAGATGCTTGACCGCATCTTTGATCTCCTCCGCGGACACGAGAGCCTCTTCGGTCTCGAGTTGTCGAATCCGGCTCCTCGCAGCTTGGTATATCTTTTTAATCTCGTTGAGGGCCTCCTCCGAACAGCTCGTCTTGCGTTTGACGGCAAGGAAGTCTTTCCGTTCACGGCAGAGTTTCTTGAGGGCCTCAGCACCGGCCTCACCGCTGATCCCAAGTCGCCGCTGGCAACTGACAATCTCTCGCTCCGCCGTCCGGATCTGAATCGCCAGCTCCCGCACACGCTGCACCATCCGATCCTTCAGCACGCCATGCAGGTTGACGGACTCCATCTTCTCCACGACCTGATCGCGAATCGTATCGATCTGCTTTTTAATCTTCTTCTGTTTCGCGGGATCACTGTTGGTATGCCGCGCAACTTCATAGAGACTCTTGAGTGAGGTCGAGATTTTCCGGACAGAGTTCAGCCCTTCGAGTGTCTTGACCCGAAGCTCTTCATAGTCCCGCTGGATTTGTTCTTCCTCGAATTCCTCCTCGGTCTCGACGATCGGGACGATCTCACGCACGTCGATGGTCCCGTTCTTGAGCTGATCGCACAGCGCGAGGACAAACTCAATCGTCATCGGCATCCCATAGATGACCGAAGCGATGTCCTTCTTCCCCTCTTCGATGCGTTTCGCGATCTCGATTTCTCCCTCACGGCTCAACAGCGCCACACTCCCCATCTCTTTAAGATAGAGTCGGACCGGATCGTCGGTCCGGCTGAGTGCGCCGGGAGTTAAATCGATCTCCTTCTCTTCCTTCTCTTCTTTCTCTTCCTTCTCATTCTCCTCCCCGGCACCAGCACCGGCTTCGACGTCAGCTTCCTCGGCTTCCTCACTGGCCTCCTCAGTGCCCCGGGCTTTCTTGATCCGCTCCCCCTCGGGCGCATCGACAATCTCGATGTCCATTTCGCCGAACATCGTCATGATGCTGCCGAACTGCTCGGAAGACACCACTTCCGCGGGCAACGTGCTATTCAGCTCGTCGTACGTCAAAAAGCCTTTCTCTTTCCCCATCGAGATCAGCTTTTTCACTTCTCCGAGCAACTCTGGTTTCGCCATGACTACTCCTTCACTAAGGACAACGTCCCGGTGGATGGCCGACCGGCCTTTTGCATTCGCAATTCATTCACTTGTGCGTTCAGCATCTGCGCATCCTCCACACGGCCTTCCCGTTCGGCAGCTTTGAGTTGCGCGATCAGATCTCGAAATACAGCCTCGGCCTGCTTCCGATCCAACGTCTCTAAACACCCCGCGACGTGGGCTCTCACGTCGTCGAAATGGTCTTCCCGCATGGACAGCTCAGTCGCCAGCGACCCGCAATCCGGATGATCGGCCACCGCATCCAGCAACAACCTGAGTCCGACTCGGCCGTCTCGATCAAGGTGATTCAGCGCCACCTCGACGAGGAACCGACAGGCCGGAACGGAGAAGGCTTCGGGCCGCAGTCGTTGCACATCAGCGGGTGTCAGGTGCCCATGCAGCAGCAAATACACCAGATCCCGCTCTTCGCTCACACCCTTGAACGTCGCCGGTATAGCGCCGGCCGATTGAGTGGCCGTTGGTCGACGTCCCTCCGACTGCACCAATGCTGGATAACGCTCGATCAATCGTTGCTGGCTGATCCCCAGTCGTTCGGCTACCACGCGAATCCGTTCCTCTCGTTCGATCGGATGCTCGCTCTTTTGCAGAATCCTCAGAACATCGTCCACGCTGCGGATACGCCCTTCGATCGTACTGGATTCCGCAGTACTCAAACTATGCTCGAGAGAAAAATCCAAGAGGCTCGGAGCCCGCTCTTCCAACTGTGCAAAGGCCTCCGGCCCTTCCTTCCGCATATAAGTATCGGGGTCCTCTCCAGCCGGCAACGTGACGACTTTCACACCGATCCCGCTGTTCACAAACAGATCGAGTCCTCGCAGTGCTGCACGGACCCCGGCCTGATCCGGGTCGAACAACAACACGACCTTCGATGCAAACCGTCTCAACACTTGAATATGCTCCGCCGTCAGTGCGGTCCCCAGCGTTGCAACCGTATGGGTCAGTCCGGCTTGATGAAGCGCGACCGCATCAAAGTACCCTTCCACCACGATCACGGTCTTCAGCCGGGCGACCGCTTCACGCGCAAGATCCAGCGCGTAGAGCGTCTGCCCCTTCTTGAACAAGGGGGTATCCGGCGAATTCAGGTACTTCGGGGTCCCATCGCCAAGGATGCGCCCTCCAAAACCGACGACCCGCTTACGCAAATCCGTGATGGGAAACATCACGCGGGCGCGAAAACGATCATAGGACCCGGATGCGTGTTCTCTGGCCACCGTCAACCCTGCGGCAGCCAAATCACTCTGCGGAAAACCCTGCTTGCTCAGCGCCTTGATGAGCCCGTCCCACTCAGCCGGTGCACAACCGATTTCAAATCGCTCGATCGTCCCAGCCTGAATGCCCCGGCTGGCCAGGTAATCCCGCGCCGTCACACCGGTCACCCCGTCCTGTAAATTCTGTTGAAACCACGCCGTCACCGCCCGATTGAGCGGTTCAAGGCGACCCGCCTGTGCCGCCTGAGGGCCCGCGCTCGGTCCGCTGTCCGGCACGTCAATCCCGAATTTCTGTCCGAGATCACGGATCGTCTCAGGAAAATTCGCGCCGGTGATCCGCATCAGAAACGTAAACACGTTGCCGCCCGCGCCGCATCCGAAACAATGGAAGATCTGGCGGGAAGGACTGACCGTAAAGGAGGGCGATTTTTCCTGATGGAAGGGACAGAGACCTTTCAAGTTCTGACCGGCCCGAGTCAGGCTCACGTGATGTCCGACTACCTCGGCAATATCGACCCGGTCTCTGACTTGATTGATCACATCTTCAGAAATCAGACCTCGGCCCACGGGAGTCGCGGCTCCTATTCCCCCACCTGGCACCGGTGAGGAAGGTAAACGTAAGTAGTCGTAAAAATAGACCGGTCAGGGTAACAGACGGGGAAGAAATCTGTCAACGTGGTGAGAATGTGCTAACCAGGAGGCCAAGCGAGATGGCGCCCGCCCAGTACATGGAGATGAAGATGAAACACGCTCTGGCCGCCATGCACACCGGTATTGACGACGAAGCGGTACCCGGCGTCGGCAATCCCCTTCTGTGTCGCGATCTTATTGCCGGCCAGCATCAAGCGTCCGAGTAGCCCGACATCCGAATCTTGAAGTTCGGCAATTGAGGCCACATGTTTTCGGGGGATGACGAGCGTATGCGTCGGCGCCTGGGGATTGACATCGTCGAACGCGACCACCATGTCGTCCTCATAGACGAGCGCCGCGGGAATGGTCCTCGCAACGATTTTGCAAAAGAGGCACTCGCTCATGGGGTGGTTCCTTTTCTCAAGCCTGACTTCCCGAACCTGGTCGCCAATTCCTGATAGACTTCTTGAAGTGTCACGCCGTGGTACCCCAGCGCCACCAAGATATGGAACAGCAGATCCGCCGTTTCGTATACGATCTCGTGCTTCTTCCCACCCTTCCCCGCAATCGCCACCTCGCCGGCTTCCTCGACGACTTTCTTCAGGATACGATCGACACCGCCTTCCAGCAACTTGGACGTGTAGGACTCACTCGAGGGCTGACGCTTCCGCTCTTGGATCATCTGGTAAAGGCGCTCAAGAATTCCACCCCAGGACTCGGATGTCTTCGTCACCGGCGAGTCCAGACGCGAAAAAAAACAAGCCCGCTCTCCTGTGTGGCACGCCGGGCCGACCGGCTCGACCTTCACGAGAAGGGCATCGCCATCACAATCTAGAAATAGGTCCTTGAGCTTCAGCCTGTGACCGGAGGTCTCACCCTTTTCCCATAACGTCTGGCGCGAACGGCTCCAGAAGTGCACAGACTTCGTCTCGACGGTCTTCTGCAGTGCCTCCTGATTCATGAAGGCCACCATCAGCACAGTGCCATCCCGCCAATCTTGCACGACTGCCGGAATCAGCCCCTGCGCATCGAATTTCAATGGCCCCACATCCATTATCGAACCGCCACTCCCTTCTGACGAAGATAGGCCTTCGCCTCCGGAATCGTGTGCGTCCGGAAGTGGAAAATAGACGCAGCCAGGACCGCATCGGCCTTGCCCCTGACGAATCCGTCATAGAGGTGATCCAAGTTCCCCACGCCGCCCGACGCAATCACAGGAATCGAGACGGCCTCTGAGACGGTGGCCGTCAACGCGATGTCATAACCCTGCTGTTGCCCATCTTGATCCATGCTCGTGAGCAAAACCTCACCGGCCCCATACTGCGCCATCGTCTTCGCCCATTCGACGACATCGAGACCGGTCGACCTGCGGCCGCCGTGGGTGAACACTTCCCACCCTGTTGTCGGCGCGGGACGGCGCTTGGCGTCGATTGCCACGACGATACATTGTGTCCCGAATCGCTCCGCCGCTTCCTTCACAAATTCAGGCCGTTGAACTGCCGCCGTATTGATGCTCACCTTATCCGCACCTGAATTCAACAGCGCCCGGATGTCCTCCAGCGTTCTAACTCCCCCGCCGACGGTCAGCGGCATGAACACACGCGCCGCCGTCTGCTCGACCACGTCAAGGATGGTCTTGCGATTCTCATGAGAGGCGGTGATATCGAGGAAACAGAGTTCATCAGCTCCTTCGCGATCATAGGCCGTGGCCACTTCGACCGGATCTCCCGCATCACGCAAATTCACAAAGCTCACGCCCTTGACAACGCGACCGTCTTTGACATCGAGGCAAGGGATAATGCGTTTGGTCAACATGGCAACTCGTGAAACGTGAAACGTGAAACGTGAATCAAACATGTCAGCAATGAATTCCTCACGCCAGGCCCTTACTCAGCGCCAAGAGCCGCAAGAGCGGCCCGATAATCTAATTTGCCATCGTAGAGGGCTTTCCCGACAATCGCGCCTTCAACCCGTGGACCGAGCGACTGCACAGCTCGCAGATCCTCGACCTGCGAAATCCCGCCGGACGCGATCACGGGGAAGGACGACAACTCGACCACCTCTCGTAACGCTGCCAGATTCGGCCCGCCCAACATACCATCGCGGGCAATGTCCGTATAGATCACGGCGCCCAAGGCATAGCCTGCAAGTTCCTTGAGCAGATCGGTCGCCTTCGTCTCCGAGAACGCCGTCCAGCCTTTTACCGCCACCTTCCCATCCCGCGCATCCAGTCCCAACAGAATCTGGCGGGGAAACTCCAGACAGGCCTTCTCCAAGAAAGACCGATCGGCCAATGCCGAAGTGCCGAGCACCAGCCTGGTCACACCCGCGCCGAGATAGCGACGCACAGTCTCGATCGACCGGATCCCTCCTCCGACCTGCACCTTCACAGTCACGGTGCGAATGATCGCTTCGATCTGAGGAAAATTGCGCGGCTCACCGTCCACGGCTCCATTCAGGTCCACCACATGAATCAGCGTTGCACCGCCTTGCTGCCATTGCCTCGCAACAGCCGGCACGTCGTCGGAATAGACCGTTTCGGCCGCCATGTCGCCCTGACGCAACCGCACGCAACGGCCATCTTTCAAATCAATCGCTGGAATAACAAGCATACAAAGAACCGTCCCCTGTTAGCGTTCCTCTACCGTTCCAAACGGAAATTCGAGGAGCATATGTTCAACCCCGTAGATCGCCAGCTCCTCTGCCGTAACAAACACCCCATGCCGCTGAATGAATCCCATAAAGTCTTCCGTCATCGGCCGCTGCTTCTCGTAGTAATTCCCTTCCCACAGGACTTGCCCGTCAGCCGCGACGACCTTGGCTTCAAAGCCCACCGTTGCCGGGGGGTTGGCGCCAAAGCGACCGCCGACCCGTTCCTGGTACACTGACACTTGACCGATCAACGAAGCATCCACCTTGAGCTGTTTTGCCACCGTCACCGCTGGTGACTGACCGGCGGGAGATTGAGGCGTCGCCGGAGACGCCAACGCTTTCGCTGCCTCACTCGGCACCAGCACTGTCACACCCTGCCTTGTCCTCAACCGGCTCCACAGTAACTGCGTGACGGTGGCCCCCGCGCTGGCCGGCACTGTGACTGTTTGCCGAAGAAGCTGTTCGGTATTCGGCGACACCGCTATCGCCATATCAGACCGGCGAGCGCCCGACGGCGCCGAGAGGGTCTGATCGGCGACGTCCCTCACCTGTGGCGTGGCGAGAGTCGTAAGCTGGACCAGGGCGATGGTACGAATCTGATAGCGCGGCAATTCCGCGGACGACTTCGTGGTCACTTTCGGTCCGCTGCAGCCGGCTGTCGCCAGCACAGCCAGTCCCACCAAGGCCATCGCCCATCTCTTGTTGCTCATCATACTCATCATGTTCATTTCCAGGATCCAAAATTTTTAATCAATCGTAACCCCACGGCCTGGCTTTTTTCGGGATGAAACTGACAGGCCACCACATTGTCCCGCCAGATACTCGACACGAAGGTCGTCCCATAGTCTGTCGTGGTTGCCGCAACGGTCTTGTCAGAAGGATCGACATAAAAGGAGTGCACAAAGTACCAGTACGACCTGTTGGGGATCCCTTCGAACAGAGGACAGGGCCGCTCAATCGTGACGTTATTCCAACCCATGTGCGGCACCTTCAACCCCTGGTCGGCAGCAATTCGTCTGACCCTGCCGGGGATGATGCCGAGACCCTTATGAGTCCCAAATTCCTCACTATTCTCAAATAACAATTGGAGCCCCAAACAGATTCCTAGAAATGGTTTTCCCGATTGAATTGCTGTGCGAATCGGTTCCGCCAACCCATAGCGCTCAACATTGGCCATGCAATCGCCAAAAGCACCGACACCAGGCAACACCACATGGCTCGCATTCCCGATCACGCGCGGATCACGCGTCACCACCGCCTGATGCCCCACCACCTCAAAGGCCTTGGAGACACTGCGGAGATTGCCCATGCCATAGTCGATGATCGCAATCATATCCAGTTCCTGGCAGGATGCTGAAAAAGTCGCTTTTCTCACCCGCCCAGCCCAGGCGCGCCGAGACGCGCCTTTCCCCATGCATCGTTCTCGCATCGTTCAGACCCTCAACGGGGACCCGGCCGCCTCACTAACTCGGCGGCGCGCACAGACGTGGTGCTCCTTATTCGTCGCACCGTGCGCCCCAGAGGGTACGCCTCGGGCCTTCACTCGCTGTGGCCTTGCTAGACGGCCTTTTTGAGCATCCTGCGGGAGTATTCTCCTATTGTGGCACAAGGCCGGACTATCGAAATACCGTTCTGCTAAGTGTCGTTTTTCCGCAGCCTTCTGGAGGCGAGAGGCTTGGGGCTACTGGATAGAGGAAAGAATCTTTCTCCACTCATGCCCATTGCCTGGCCGTAAGGCCGTAACAATACCGCAACCAGCGTCGTCCTGCCACTGCCAAACTGAATAGAAAGAACTGTGGGGACCTAGAGCTTAGACTGAAGAAGCCCGAGCCAGTTCAGCCACAACGGAGAACGAGAAGACATACAAGGAAAGTCTCTGGTATTACCTCAACGCCCAACCAATAGCTTAGGATACTCACGGAGCTGCTGCTGGCGGCTCCAATTATTCCACCCACTTTGGTTTTCGTCCTCGCTTTCCGAAAATCATCTCAAAGACGACAGCCTCCCCCTCGCCTGCACCAATTCTGTCGAACCGTATGGTAGGGGACAACCCGGCGTACTCCTCTTATAAGTCGTTCCTGTCCTGCCTCTTGTGCAAAGATAGCCTGGTACCCGAAACGACAGACTTGCCGATTGATCGCCTCGACTAAGCCGGTATCCGACAGAACTGCTACCCCCAATCCCTCTGACGCGAATTGGTCCCGCATAGGCGAATCCCCATAAATAACGAGTGACGGACTGACGGGAAACAGTAACACAATCGCACCATCAGGCCGGAGAACATATGGTTGCAGATCAGAGTCCTTTACAGAAGGGTCGAACCAGATTACCGGATTATCGCTGGTCAGAAACGGGATTTCCGTTTTATTGTGTAACGCACCAAATCCGATCCTAATCAAACACCTGGCCAATGCCTTGCGCTACAGGAACCATCGCGTGGATGGATTGGGGGGTTGATCGAAACTTCAACACGGCTAAGGATATCTTCAAAGCCCTTTGGTTTAGGCGGCAACTTCCCTGCCGCATCCAAGCGACGAGCCCGCGCTAGCATACATTCGGCGTCTATTCTCTCAGTTGCATCACGACTGGCAGGAACCCGCGCACACTGCAATATCATGAATTGGAAGATATCTACCAGAGAATCATTGACGTTTTCCTGACGATGAAGTCGGTCAACAATTCCCTGCCACTTAATCTTCTATCTTTGAGAAGCAGTCCTCAAGAGCATTATGATCCTTCCCGCCATCGGGCTTCGGCTGAGAGTAGTAGTACTTGTGAAAGCCTGTGTTGTCCGGCGACAGCTGAATGACTTTGCACGGATCATCCTTACGATAGACACGTACTTGCCCTGCATTGTCACAGAAAAACTTCAGATAGGATTTCGGGATGTAGTGATGACGTTTCTTGTTCATGGCAACAGAATATCTTCAGCTCTGCAATCGAGAACATTTCAGAATTGCCAATGAAATGCAAAGGGCAGGTTCCTTTTCAGAAACCTGCCCCTTCAGACCAATCACATTTGACCGTCCTCTGACTGCCCTCTTAGAGCTACAACATCCCCTTGGTCGATAGCACCTTACCCGCCAACCTCTCTTCCAACATCGTGGCCTGATCCAACGCCTTGGCCAGCGCCTTGAAGATGGCTTCCATGATGTGGTGCGGATTGCGGCCGTACATGAGATTCACGTGGAGGTTGAGCCCCCCATGGGTGACGAAAGCCTGGAAGAAATCTTCGAACAGGCCTAAGTCGAACGCCTTGATCTTCCGATCCGGCAAATTCACGTTGTAGACGAGATAGGGCCGGCCGCTGAGATCCACTGTGACTTGCGCCAGCGTTTCATCGAGCGGGGCTGAGGCAAATCCAAATCGCTTGATCCCTGCCTTTTCGCCCAACGCTTGATGCAGGGCCTTGCCCATGACGATGCCGACATCCTCCACCGTGTGGTGTTCGTCAATGTCGATGTCGCCTTTGGCTTGGACGGTCAGGTCGAAGAAGCCGTGCTTGGAGAGCAGCTCCAGCATGTGGTCGAAGAAGCGGATGCCGGTGTCGACTTTTCCTTGGCCGCTGCCATCCAGCGTCCACTCGACACGGATATCTGTTTCTTTGGTCGCGCGATGAATCGATGCCTGCCGTGGTGCCGATCCGTTCTTCTTCATGAGAACCTGCTCTGGGCTGATTTTGCGTGGGCGTCAAACCCCTCAATGTGGGCCAACCGAACGAGATGATCTTTCACCTTGCTCAACTCCTCGCGCGTATAGTGCACGATGTTGCTCACCTTGATGTAATCGTGGACGGAGAGTGCCGAAAAAAAGCGCGCCGTCCCGCCGGTCGGCAAGACGTGATTCGGGCCGGCGACGTAATCCGCAACCGACGGGGGAGTATACCGACCCAAGAAGAGCGCCCCCGCATGACGGATTTTCTCTAAATAATCGAACGGCTCATCGACCGAAAGGGTCAAATGTTCCGGGGCAATCTCGTTGGCCACATCGATGGCTTCGTCCATCGTGGCGACCACGAAGGCCACCGAATGGCGCGCGATGGACTTGGCTGCGATTTTTTCCCGTTGCAGCCCCTTCAACTGGCTGCCGATGAGTTGCACTACGTCTTTCGCCAACTGGGCCGATGTGGTGACGAGATAGACCTGTGCATCTTCATCATGCTCCGCTTCGCAGAGAAGATCGGCCGCGACATGCGCAGGCTTGGCGTCGCCATCTGCAACGACGAGCAATTCGCTCGGGCCTGCCACCATGTCGATCCCGACCGTGCCGTAGAGGAGCCGCTTGGCCGTCGCAACATAAATATTGCCGGGGCCCACAATTTTGTCGACGCGTTGGATCGTCTTTGTCCCATAAGCCATCGCCCCGACGGCTTGCACGCCCCCGACTCGATAGATCTCCGTGACGCCGGCGATGTCGGCTGCGACCAGCAAATAGGGATTGATTGAGCCTTTTTGTGGCGGCGTGCACATCACCACACGGGAGACACCCGCCACCTTGGCTGGAATCGCACACATCAATACCGACGAGGGATAGACGGCCTTGCCGCCCGGCACGTACACCCCGACCGCATCGACCGGCGTGACCACCTGCCCCAGGGTCGCTTCGTTGTCCTGATACATCCAAGTCTTGATGCGCTGGCGTTCGTGGAACGATGTGATCCGCTGGGCTGCAAACCGGAGTGCGTCGCCCTCGGCTTTCCGGATATGGAAGTAGGCCTCTTTGATTTCTTCGGGGGTGACGCGCAGCTCCGTGTCTTTCATGGAGACGCGGTCGAACTGTTTCGTATAGCGGAGAACGGCCTTATCGCCACCCCGTTCTACAGCTTGCAAAATCGACTTGACCGTCTTCTCGACGGCAGCCCCTTGCACGCGGGCACGCGACGCCACTTTCTTGAGTGCGGGGAGAAAGGCTCGCTCGGTAGAGGCCACAATCTTCATGTGCGCGTCCGACTGGCCGTTCGCCGTGCCCCACGCAAGGACTTGCGCGGAGCGGATGTTCGAGACCCGGTTGGTATGCGGTCAACAGCTTGGAGCTTTTTGATCAGCTCTGTGACCACTGCATGCTTCAGCTTCAGACTCGCTCGATTGACGATTACCCTAGCCGTGGACTTCGCGATGCACTCCACCTCGACGAGGTGATGCGCCTTCAGCGTGTTGCCAGTCTCAACCAGATCGACGATCCGATCGGCCAGACCGACCAAAGGCGCCAGTTCAATCGAGCCGTACAACTTAATAATTTCGACCGGCACGCCACGCTGATTGAAATACCGCTCGGTGATTTTCGGATACTTGGTCGCCACCCGAATTTTCGAGGACAGCCGGTCGCGTGAGGCCTGCCCCTTGAGCGCAGCGACGGCGATTCTACACGCTCCGAACCCTAAATCCAATGGCTCATATACGTCGCTGTCCTGCTCCATCAACACGTCTTTCCCGACAATCCCGACATCCGCCGCGCCATATTCGACATAGGTCGGCACATCGGTCGGCCGTACGATCAGGAAGGTCATTCCGATCTCCGGACAAGGGAACACTAGCCTGCGACTCTCGGTGGAGAGGCTGCCTAGTGCATAGCCCGCTCGGCGAAAGACGTCCAGCGTGAGGTCCAACATTTTTCCCTTCGACAAGGCAATCGTCAGCATGATGTCAGCGAGTCTCGGCCGGAGCCGCTCCCTCTTTGTGACGGGCGATCATCGCACCCAACCCGCGCAGTTTCTCCTCCATCCGCTCATAGCCACGATCCAGATGATAGACTCGGAGAATCTCCGTCGTGCCTTCCGCCGCAAGACCAGCCAAGACCAATCCGGCGCTCGCACGAAGATCGGACGCCATTACCGGAGCCCCGGCCAACCTGGTCGGTCCGGTCACCACCGCCCGATTGCCCTCGACCTTAATCTCGGCACCCATCCGTCGCAACTCCTCGACATGCATGAAGCGGCTTTCGAACACCGTCTCCGTAATCACGCTCGTGCCCTCAGCGGCCGTCATCAAGGCCACCATCTGCGCCTGCATGTCGGTTGGAAACCCGGGGTACGGCAACGTCCGAATGTCGACCCCTTTGAGCCGCGATGCCGCATTGAGGTGAATCCGTTCCTTCTCCAGCTGCATCTCGACACCGGCTTCCTGCAGCTTCATCAGCAACACATCCAAGTGATTTGGACGGCATCGATTGAGCGTCACCATTCCCCGTGTAATGGCCCCAGCCACCAGGTACGTTCCTGTTTCGATGCGATCGGGAATGACGTCGTGATCGCTCCCATGCAACTCACGGACACCTTCGATCGTGATGACATCCGACCCGGCACCGACGATGCGAGCCCCTCGCTTCACGAGAAAATTCGCGAGGTCCACGATCTCCGGTTCCTTCGCGGCATTTTCAATGATCGTGGTCCCCTGGGCGAGCGACGCGGCCATCATCAAATTTTCTGTTCCGGTGACCGTCGGCGTGTCGCAGTAGATCTGTGCGCCCGTCAGCCGCTTCGCTTTGGCGCGAATATACCCGTGTTCCATCGAAACTTCCGCACCCATTTTGGCCAGTCCGGCAAGATGGAGATTGACCGGCCGTGACCCAATCGCGCAGCCGCCGGGCATCGACACCGTCGCTTCTCCCCATCGCGCCAGCAACGGCCCCAACACGAGCACGGAGGCCCGCATGGTCTTCACAAGATCGTACGGAGCCTGGGTCGAAGTGATCACCTCGGCATTAATGACCGCGCGATTGCCCTCATGGTGAACCTTCGCGCCCAAGATGCCCAACAACTTGCCCATGGTGACGACATCCACCACGCGCGGCACGTTGGTAATGACGCACTCCCCGCCGCCAAGAATGGTGGAGGCTAAGATCGGCAACGCGGCATTCTTCGCCCCGCTGATCTCGACCTCTCCTCGAAGCGGCATCCCGCCGGTGATGACAGTTCGATCCATCGTCTCCGCCCCTACGTTTCTACTCGCTCCACAATCACCACACGCTCAAGCCCTGCCGCATCGTAGACCAGTCGGTGAAACCTGTACCCGGGTATCTGGTCGACAATCCGGCGCATCGCACGAGCCTGGCCGGCACCAATTTCCATGATCAATGCACCGCCAGGAGAGAGGTATCGACCGGCCTCCTGCAGCAACCGTTCGTGCAACTCCGTTCCCTGGGGACCTGCCACCAGCGCATCTCGTGGTTCAAACAGCCGCACCTCCGGCTGCAGCGTCGCCCAATCGGCCTCCGCAATATAGGGAGGATTCGAGACGATGACGTCAAGACGCCCTTCCAGCTCCTGCCCCGCCAATGGCCCCAGTAAGTCGCCTTCCAGCCATGTGATGCGTTCACATACCGCATGACGGGTGGCATTCTGCCTGGCGGCATCGAGCGAGGGGGTCGAGAGATCAGTCGCGATCACCCGGGCACGAGGTCTCAGCCGCGCAATCGCCACGGCAATGCACCCAGATCCCGTGCAGACATCAACGATGGTGGCCTGTCGCTCGGCGGGAATCCGTTGCGCGACATATTCCACCAGCAATTCGGTCTCCGGCCTCGGGATGAGCACCGCCGGATTCACATCAAACTCCAGCCCACAAAACTCCTGGGTCCCTAAAATATATTGCAAGGGCTCACGACCAACCCGCCGCTCGATTAGCCCTCTCACGGCCAACAACTCGGCGGGAGAGAGCAATTGGTCTCGATCAGCCACAACATGATGTATGGGAAGACGGAGCACGTGCTCCACGATCCAAAACGCTTCCTGCCCCGCACTCTCGATGCCGGCCTGTTCCAGCAGCCGTTGCGCCTCAGCGATCACCTCAACGAGCGTCGCCTGGCCTGCTGACTGCGGGATCGGGACAACCGCATCCATGTTAAGCAGCTCCCACTTCTTGCTGACGCTGCGCCTTCAGAGCCTGGACGAGTTCGTCGAGGTCGCCTTCAAGCACCTGTTCCAACTTATGCAAGGTCACACCCACGCGATGATCGGTCACCCGATTCTGTGGGAAATTGTAGGTACGAATCTTCTCGCTCCGCTCGCCCGTGCCCACCTGCGCCTTACGATTCTGTGCGATTTCCGCGTCCTGCCTCTCCCGTTCCGCCTCGACGATTCTGGCCCGTAGGGTCCGCATCGCCTTGTTGCGATTCTTCAGCTGCGACCGTTCGTCCTGGCAACTTACCACCACACCGGTCGGAATATGGGTGATCCGCACCGCTGATTTTGTTGTATTGACGCTCTGGCCTCCGGCACCTGATGAACAGAAAGTGTCGATCCGAAGATCCATGGGATCGATCTGCACATCCACCTCGTCCACCTCAGGCATGACGGCGACGGTAACGGTCGAAGTATGAATCCGGCCACTGGCCTCGGTGACGGGGACACGCTGCACACGATGGACCCCGGCCTCGAACTTGAAGTGGCTGTAGGCGCCCTTGCCTTCTATCAGCGCGACGACCCCCTTGTAGCCCCCGCCCCCGGTTTCTGTGGCTTCGACCACATCGACCTTGAAGCCTTTGATCTCAGCGTACTTGCTGTACATCCGGAACAACGCTCCGGCAAAGAGCGCCGCCTCATCACCACCGGTCCCGGCGCGGATTTCGAGGAGCAAGCTCTTTTCGTCTCGCGGATCTTTGGGAATAAGCAGCTCTTGGGCCTGCCGTTCGAGCTCGCACTGCTGGCGTTCGAGTGTGGCGCTCTCCTCCGTCGCCATCTTATGCAACTCGACCCCGGCCCTGGGATCTGCAAGAATTTGAGCGGCTTCTTCCAACTGCCTTGCGTTGTATCGATAGGTTCCAAGAAGCTTGGCCGCCGGTTCGATATCCGTCCGCTCCTTATTTACTTTGTGTAGCTGCGAGGGCTGGCTCATCATAGACGGGTCCATGAGCTGATTCGTCAGCTCATCATATCGAGTTGCCAACACTTCCCATTTCTTCAGTAACACTGCTTCCATGGCCCCGTTTCCTTCTGATTCGCGCTCAGCCCCTGACGCACAAAAACAAAAAGACCCTGCCCCTCAGCGAAGCAGGGTCCCTTGTATGGCCTCTTCTTAAGCTACTTTTCTTTCTTCGCGTACTTCTTCTTAAATCGTTCAACGCGCCCTTCGGTATCAATGATTTTCTGCGTCCCCGTGAAAAACGGATGGCAGTTTGAACAGATATCGACATTGATATCGCCGCCCGTCGATCGGGTCTTATATTTATTGCCGCAGGCGCAATGCACCCCGACTTCCCGGTACACGGGATGAATACCCTTCTTCATAATCTCCACTCCCCCGACATCAGAATCATCGACCTTCGCCCATTCGAAGGCCAGCCACTGTACTCTGTCTCAGCGACCAGATACAAGTCGGATGTTATCGATTCATCGACTGTAGGAATTCCTGATTGGTCTTGGTGCCATGCAACTTGTCCATCAGAAACTCCATGGCTTCCATCGTCCCAAGCGGACTCAACACCTTGCGCAGAATCCACATCTTGTTGAGACGATCCTTGTCCACCAACAATTCTTCTTTTCTCGTCCCGGACTGGCTAATATCGATGGCCGGGAAGAGCCGCTTGTCGGCCAGACGGCGATCGAGATGAACTTCCATGTTGCCGGTCCCTTTGAACTCTTCAAAAATCACATCATCCATCCGGCTACCGGTATCAACAAGAGCGGTCGCCATGATGGTGAGACTGCCACCGTTTTCGATGTTGCGGGCCGCCCCAAAGAACCGCTTCGGCCGCTGGAGTGCGTTCGAGTCCAGTCCTCCCGACAACACCTTGCCGCTTGGCGGCGCAATAGTATTGTAGGCACGCGCCAAGCGGGTGATGCTGTCCAGCAGCACCACGACATCTTTCTTATGTTCGACCAGTCGCTTGGCCTTTTCGAGTACCATCTCAGCCACCTGGGCATGGCGCTGGGCCGGTTCATCGAAGGTGGAGCTGATGACTTCAGCCTTCACTTGCCGCTGCCAGTCGGTGACTTCTTCCGGCCGCTCGTCAATGAGCAGTACGATCAAGGTCACTTCCTTGTGGTTTTTAAGAATGGCCCGAGCGATGGCCTGCAACAACATCGTTTTCCCGGTTCGAGGAGCCGCGACGATCAATCCACGTTGGCCTTTGCCAATCGGGGTCGTGAGATCCATCACGCGAGTACAATATTCTTCACGGTCGAACTCAAGGACCAGACGCTCTTCCGGATAGAGTGGTGTCAGGTTATCGAAGAGGATCTTGTCGCGAGACACTTCGGGATCTTCGTAATTGACCTTCTCGACCTTGAGCAGCGCAAAATACCGTTCGCTCTCCTTCGGCGGCCGGATCTGCCCGGACACAATGTCGCCGGTGCGCAGATTGAAACGCCTGATTTGAGAGGGCGAGATATAGATGTCGTCGGGACCGGGGAGATAGTTCGAATCGGGAGCGCGCAGAAATCCGAACCCATCAGGGAGCGTTTCGAGCACGCCTTCGCCGAAGACCACGCCGTTATTCGCGGTCTGCGCCTGCAGAATTGCAAAAATCAATTCCTGCTTCCGCAGATTGGGTGCGCCATCGATCTTCAGATCGCGCGCCACCTCATTGAGATCGGCGATAGACTTCTGCTTCAGCTCCGCGAGATGCATAACCTCCCCCTTCGTTTGTGTCATGAGTATCCTCTCAACCCCCCGGCTGCATCTTCATCAGCAGCGCTCGCACATGGTGAACCATGGGAAATTGTCCACGGACTGAATGGTAATGCGTTTGGTGAATATGTCGTGTGTATCAGCTAAAGAGGATGACCCGTGAAGGACTTACCTGTTTACGCCCGTCGCTATCAGGGTGCGACTCTGTCTCATGACTACGGATATTGTTTCAAGCCGGAACTCATGCCGGACTGACTCGCCTCTATTCCCTGAGCAGATGGTGGCTTGTGTCGAGATGCGCCCCGGAAGTCTTGTGTGTGGAGATACTCTTGCGTGCGAGCTGAGATATTGTACGAATAATAACGCGAGCAGCATCCCTTGTCAACATAGATATCTCTTTCCCACGCGACACCCCCCTTTCTCTCACCCAGTCTAGCCGGACTTGCCTCTTCCTGAAGACCCAATTACTCCGACTCTCCGACGCCTGCGGTTGCAGCGCAAAAGAGTGGTGTGCTACATGAGGAGCTTCGCGGGGGCACACCATGGCGCACGACGACGAACACGAACAGCACGAGCGAACATTTACATTATCCGAGGCCAATCGCCTGATCCCCCAACTCAATTCCAAGTTGACATCCATTCAACAAGCCACGGCCGTCCTGGCCCGTACGAAAGAAGATATCAAGAAAGCCAGCGCAAGGGCTGAGTATGGCGGTGGCAGTACCGTTGGGCACCTGTATATCTCAGGTCTTCAACAAGTCAGTACGAATCTTCAAGCGATTCAGGAACTCGGCATCCTGGTGAAGGATCTGGATCTCGGCCTCTGTGACTTTCCCCATCTTCGTGACGGCCGAGTGGTTTATCTCTGCTGGAAGCTCGGAGAACAAGAAGTCCGCTGGTGGCATGAAACGACCACCGGCTATAAAGATCGCTGCCGGCTAGAGGACCTAGCCTGACGTCAAAACCCTATCCTCAACGCCTCGAGGGGTTTATGAAATTCGTCATTCTCGGATTCGACGGTCCCAATGGAGAGGCCAAGCGGAAAATCTATCGCCCGGCGCATCTCGCCAAGATGGAACCCCTCGATGCGCAAGGCCGGGTCGTGCTGGCCGGCCCACTCACGGATAAGACCGGGAGCCTGATCGTCATCGAGGTGGACTCGCTGGAAGACGCGCAACGGTTTGCTCGCGAAGACCCCTATACCGTCCACGGTGTATTTGAACGGGTCGAAGTCCACCCATTCATTCAAGTCTTTCCAAAAGAACGGTAGCCGAAGGCCTGTCGCTCTACTCCTTCAGCCCTTGCTCCATTTACCCCGCTTTGGTTGCATTGCTCCCTCACCAATCGGACGGTATAGTCATCCGAATGGAACTGTACCGGCGATTGTTCTATCTCTCCGTATTTGCGTTCCTTCTATGGGGAGCCCCTGCGTTCAGCGCTTCCACGAAAACCGTCATCGCTGACGGCCAATATGTCATGGCCGATGGTGACACCTTAGCCGGCGCAGAGGGAAAAGTCCTCCAACGAGCCCAACGCAAAGCAGTGGAAGAAGTGGGCGTCTATCTCGAGTCCACATTTCACGATGTAGAAAAAGAATCTGGCGGGAGAAGCACGCAAACCAGTTTACTGGAAATCAGAACGATTGCCGCTGCTGTCACGGAAACAGAAATCCTCGAATCCAGGCGCTCCTTTGAGCTGGATCGCCCCGTCTTCTTCGTACGTATTCGTGCCACGGTCAATGTAAGCAGTCTGGCGGAGGCGATACGCCGACTTCAATCCGACCAACAACTCGCGCAACACTTTCGCCAGCTCCAGCAGGAAAATCACCAATTGCGTTCGCAACTACAAGAACTTCAACAGCAGCCGATCAGCGTCCGAATGCTGGTCATTGAGCCGAACGGGAAGTCCGCCTCACACCAACGGGCACGCGCGAGGCTTGAGACCGCTCTCCACACATCGAATCTGCGGGACAAGATCCAGTTCAGCACCGACGCCGCCACCCTCGACGATCGCTACGTTGATCCACTGATTGTGCGAGGGCAGACCTATCTCCGACTCGTCTCACTGGCTTTCTCCCAACAGGCTCAGGCATTGGACTATGCGGACTATCTGGACAAAGCCAGGATAGACTTTGATCGCGCCGTCACACTCGACGCCAAGAATGTATGGGCATGGGTTGGGAAAGGGGATGTACTCACGTGGCTGAAACAATCGGATAAGGCTGCCGCTGCCTACGAGCAAGTCCTTGAGCTCGATCCGTTTGCCGATATCGCTCGCCAGCGCCTCATCGGCGTATACACGACGCAAGCCCGCCGTCAGGCGGACAGCAAATCTTGGCATCATGCGTTGGCCACGCTGAAGAAACTCCTCAACGCCCAAACGCCTGAAAGTTGGGTCCTCTATCAAAAGGAAGCATATGCACTGCGGAGCGAAATCTATCTCAAGCTGAATCAGCCGGAACTGGCGATTGAAGATCTGTCCACTGTTATTCGGGTCGACCCCGCCAATGCTGCCGCCCTGGTGACCAGAGCAAAACTTTATCGAGACCGTCTCCAGGGTCGGCTCGCCAAGGATGACCTTGAGCGAGCCTGCGTCCTCGGATCCATTCCAGCCTGTGAACAATTGCCATAATGCCGCGCAACATGTTGACTTCGTGTTAATAATTCATGCGCAAGTGAGCCCGCCCATTGCTACCTGAGGCTTGTCAATTGGTTTGACAGACTGGAAGGGCCGCCCCTATAATCAATTCGCGTTCTGATGGGTGCTATCGGCTGTCTTTGGGCGAAGCCCACTTCTTAGGACAAAAGGCCTAAACCTCCCTCGTTCGATAGCCCAAAATTTCTCGACGGTGGGCCTTCTGCGAGGTTGCAGGGAGCACGGAAAAAGCTTAGAGTGGTGATGGCTGAGATCATCGAAAAGTATAGGTTTCTCGTTCTTTAACCCCTTGCCGGAGAGTAAGCTGTAATGACTCAGTATCGTGTCCTTCCAGGTCCAGAACATTTCCTTCCTCCATCGGCTGCAAGCATGGGCATTTGTTTGCCGAACCCTGGGGAAGCTCATATCAATGGTGTCATCGTCCCAGAGGAAAAGGCCTACGAGGAAGCGGCGAAACAATTCCTCATGGCCAAAGTGCCGACCCTCTTCCCTGGCCCCTTAGTCCTATGGGCCTGGAATGAGAAGGCGGCCAAGAAGGCCACGGCCATCCGCCACTTGTACAACACGCTCAAGGAATGCGTGCAACCGGGGCAAACGCCCATGCTGATCCCGATGCCGGACTACCGTCCCAAGTACCCTAAAATTAATCCTGAAGTCGAGATCAATCCCAACCACCCGAATCTAACCATCTGGCACAATAAAATCGATTGCTGCATGTTCATTGGGGTCCACTGCCATCAAGCGAATTTGTCGCTCAAAATCATTCGGGGTGGCACGTCCTGTTATACGATTGCTATGTGCGCTCAAGCCGGCCATGAAGATGCGATGCTATCCTTCCGCGACGCATCGGTTGAAAAGATCATGAAACTGGCCGATGCCGTGAAAAGACTAAAAGGGTCGGTCAAACCACGGCTGACGTCAGCCAAGCACGGAGCCTAAACTACGCTACGCAGTTTGAGGTTCTGAAGACAGTGAAAGGAGCCTGAATCATGGCAGACACACACTCAGTCATCGGCACAAAAAATAAAAAAGGGCAGACCTTTACCGACACGTGGAAGATGATGAACGAAGCGCCACGCACGCCGTCGTTCTATACGGGCAGCGAGGTCATCAAGGAAGCGCTCCGGCGGGCCAGCTGCGACGTGATGATCGCGTATCCGATCACACCGCAGAGCGAAGCGGCCGCCTTAATCGGCGAGCTCTTTGCCGAGGGTTACATCGGTGACTACTTCCGTGGCGAGAGCGAATTCGCCGTCATGTCGCAATGCGCGGGAGCAGCCTTCGGCGGGGCTCGCGTGTTTACGACGACCGCGGGACCCGGTACGATGCGCGCGATGGAGAACTTCCCGATGTGGTCCGGCGCACGGTTGCCGATTCAGATGATCGTCACCTGCCGCGGCATCAACTCGCCGCTATCGATTCAGCCGGACACACTCGAGATTTCGTATCTTCTGAATACCGGCATGCTCGTCTGGCATGCGGAAACCGCACAGGACTTCTTCGATTGGATCCTCAAAGGCTACATGGTGTCGGAAGAGCCTGATGTGCACCTCCCCTTAGCGCTGTGCTGCGACGGATTCTTCGTGACGCACACCAAGGATGTCGTCAATCTCACCCCGGCCGACATGTGTCTTCCCCCCTATGACCCCTACCGCTCGCCCGTGCCCTGCATGGACATGGAATGTCCGCCGGTCCGGATGATGCGCGATCCGTTTGTCATGAAGAGCAACTACATCAGCTATGCCACCCACGCTTCCTGGCAGCAAGAAGTCTGGGCGGCAGTGGAACGGTCCCGCAAGCACACGATCAGGTGGATAAACGGGTTGATCGAGACAGAAAATGCCGATGCCGAGGTCCTCATCGTCGCCTCGGGCACGGCCGTGTCGCAGGGTCGTGAAGCCATCCGGCTCCTCGAAGACGAAGGCATCCGTTGCGGTCTGGTAAAGATCAAGGTCTTGCGGCCCTGGCCAGGCGAGGAAATCCGTGAAGCCACAAAAAACGCCAAGCACATTATTGTCCCAGAATTTAACGTGACCGGATGGTTGGCAAAAGAAATTAGAGCCACCATCCCGAACAGTGAACGTGTGAACGCCGGCCCGCGTGTCTGCGGAGGCATGACGATGCCACCGGAAATTATTGTGTCCGAAATCAAGAACCTGCTCGGCATGCGCACCATGTCGTTGGCCGGTCGCGGCAGTTGATCGCACCTAGGCAGCAAGAACCGAACACCCTGAATAAGACTCACCACTGAGGAGGCCATCATGAGCAAGGAACGTATCAAGATTTCGGAAGACCTGTACGACATCATGCCGTCCGACTATCAAGACCTGGTCAAGAGCGCGACCTACGGTAAGGAAGACCGGGGCTGGAAGGATATCGGCAACAGCAAGGAACTGATCGAGCAGCACTCCCTCTGCGCCGGCTGCCCAGAATCCATGGCCTTCCGGTACATCCTGGCCTCATTGCCGAACCCCGAAGACACCGTCATGGTCGGCTCCACCGGCTGCACCAGCCTGGTGTTCCCCATGGTGGCCGTGCACAACATTCACTCCCTCTTCGGTAACCAAAACGCCATCGCCACCGGCCTGAAGCGCGCCTTAAGCGTCCGCTTCCCGGGCCGGACGAAAGACGTGGTCGTGCTCGCCGGCGACGGCGCCACCGTCGATATCGGCCTCGACATGACACTTCAAGCCTGGTTCCGCCAGGAGAAGTTCACCACGATTTGTTTCGATAACGAACTGTACGCCAACACCGGTGGCCAGGAGAGCGGCCTGATGCAGAAGGGGTTCGTGGCCAAGATGGCGCCGGTTGGGAAGCTCTTCGACAAGGTCCGTCTGCCGGAAATCGCTCGTGAATCAGGCTGCCATTACGTGATCCAATGCACCGTCAGCAAACCGTCCCTCATTGAGAAGGTGGTCCGGAACGCGGTCATGATCGCACGCGAAATCGGCCCGACCTACCTCCAGCTCTATACGCCTTGCATTCTCGAAATCGGAAAGAACAGCATGGAAGGGCTCCAGGAAATGCGGGATTCTGAAAAACCGACCGAGCGGTTTGCCTACAGAGAGTACATCAGCGAACCAGCCAAGCAACTCCTGGCAGAGGTGTCCGCCAAGGACAAGGAAAAGAAGGCCGCTGCAAAACAGCTCGCCTCTCAGGGAGCCTAATCTGATTCTGGAGGAGAGACGACCATGATCAAGAAAAGACTGAATGTCCGTATGTCGGGATTAGGCGGACAGGGCGCCGTCACCGCAGCGCATGTCCTGGCCATGGCTGCCAACCGCGACGGCAAGTTTTCGATCTCCAATCCCTTCTTCGGCGCCGAAAAACGCATGGCGCCGGCGGAGAGCTATTGTCGGATCGGCATCGAACGGATCTACGACCGTGGCGAGTTGGTATTTCCCGACGTCATCCAGGTCTTTCATCCCCAGGTCATCACCATGGGGAAGAGCTACACCATGCCCTTCTACTCCGGCGTGAAGGAAGGTGGCCTCGTCATCATCAACTCCGACCAGGAGCTTTTGTCAGCAGACGACCTTGAACGTCTCAATGATCTGAATGTTAAAGTATTTTACATTGCGGGAACCGAACTCGCGATCGAGGTGGCCGGCACCGAGTTATCGACGAATATGTCGATGATCGGATCAGTCGCGGGCATCACCAAGTGCGTCTCAATGGGATCCCTGGACCTCGCCTTACAGGAACGGTTTGGAAAAAAGTTCGTCGCCTCTGGTGGAACTGCCTCCTTAGATGAAGCGATCAAGAAGAAATTTGCCAAGAAAGAAATGTTACTGGCCAAGAACCTTGCAACCATGCAGGCGGCCTATGAAATCGCCAGTGAATGGGCCGAGAAGAATAAGTATGAACTGCGAGTCGGCAATCCTGCCGTTGCGGCTTAACGAGAGAGAAGGAACCAGCTCGCATGTATAACGTAGCGCAAGTCATCGACGAGAAATGCGTAGCCAAGAAGGGGTGTCGACTTTGCATCATGTATTGTCCGGAGGCCAACTGCCTCGACCTCAATCCAAGCAAGATGGTGGCCGAAGTGACGATCGACCGTTGTAAGGGCTGTGACCTCTGCGTGGTCGTCTGCGACGCGGCCAAGCATTATGCCATCACCATGCAGGCAGTCAGCGCCACCGGGCAACTGATGTCCAAAAAAGGTGAGTCCGCAGCCATTGGGCAAGCCTACCAAGGATAACCATTTCGTGTAGCGGGTCTCCCGCGCAAGACCCCATGGCGCCTGCGCTATGGGGTTTTTTGTTGGTGCCGCTGTGGAGGGAACAGATGGAAACTGAAGACAATGTCATTGATGAGCTCGTTCGAGAGATTGCCGGTCTGATCCACGAGTACCCGAAAGTGCTCGAACGGCGTGCAGCCGATATCCATGCCAGCGGGAAAGACCCCGAATTGGCGCAGACACTCATCAAGGCGGCCGATACCATGCGCGACAGTGGGAATCTCTATCTGACATGGGCGAAGCACTACGCCTCCGTCGCAGCAGGCAATACTGACGCAACCTTGGATGAGGACGAAACTCAGGACTTCGATGTATAACGGAATATAAGCAGGCAGGGCGAGCGATTCTCCTGATAGAAAAAAGTCTCCCCCCAACAGATATCTTTTGCTAGAATACGCAGCCAGACGACGGGCTGTCTCGTTCNNGTAGCTCAATGGTAGAGCAGCCGGCTGTTAACCGGCTGGTCGCAGGTTCGAGTCCTGCCCGGGGAGCCACCATCTCACGGCCTTCGAGACCTCTCTCGAAGGCCGTTGTTGTCTTCAGTGGGAAATAGTTTTCCGCGTCCTGGCGATTCTTACTGCGGAGCCATGGAACGTTTCCTTATGATAACCTCCATGTCACCCGACGGGCAAGAGTTTACACCGGTAGCCTGGCTCCGCAATCCACATTTCATGACAGTGTTCCCAGGCTATTGGCCTCGCCGAACGCTCCTTGCCGGAGTTCCGACCGAGTCGCGGCTCTTCACCACCGAGCCTCACACCCAGTTACTCGGCTTCTGCCACTGGCAGCCACACCGCACAGCATGCCAGAGCGTGGTCCTCGTGCATGGCCTTGAAGGCTGTAGCGAGTCTCACTATATGCGCGGCATCGCCGCGAAAGCCTATCGCGCGGGATTCAATGTCATCCGGATGAACCAGCGAACCTGTGGCGGGACCGAGCACCTGACGCCGACGCTCTACAACAGCGGCTTGAGTCAAGACTATCAAGCCATTGTCCATGAATTGGCGCGCGTAGATGGATTAGCTCGCATCTGGTTTGTCGGCTATTCGATGGGAGGGAATCTCGTCCTGAAAGCAGCCGGAGAAGCCGGCTTGTCAGAAACAGCGTTGGCCGGCGCGATCGCAGTCTGTCCGAATATCGACCCCCCGCTATGCGTCGAGGCCTTGGAGCAGCCGCGTAACTGGATTTATCACAGACATTTTCTCGTGAGATTGAAGGCACGACTCCGCCGAAAGGCCACGCTCTTCCCCGGTAAGTGGGATCTCAAGGAACTCAATGGCATCACCTGGATGAGCGAATTCGACGACCGCTACACAGCCCCGGACGGCGGATACGCCAGTGGCGCCGACTATTACGCTCGCGCAGGCGCACGCCATGTGCTCGATTCCATCGCCGTCCCCACCCTCATCATCACGGCACAAGATGATCCCTTCATTCCCTACTCCATGTTTACGGTGCCGCTGATTCAGCGCCACCCGAAGATTCGGGTGATCGCGCCTCGCCACGGGGGACATTGCGGGTTCTTTCACTGGGCACACAACGGAGAAGATCCCTACTGGGCAGAGAACCGGATTGTGGACTTCTTGCAAGAACGTGCGGATAACCGGCTGGTGCATACGTAGACGGAGGCAACGGGGTACCAGTTGAACCAGATAACATTGATCAAGCTCTGTGGAAAGTTGCCTGCAACAAGCAGTGATCGCGCAGTGCCCATCTATTTCGTGTCGTTCCTCTACTCCAGATTCCTGCCATACTAAAGCTATCTCCTTCTGGCATGCAGCGATGCTATCTTCCTTTGCTTTGACGAGTGGCAATACAGGTGTTAGCAACCTATATTGCCAGTCTTGTGCTGAGGCTCAGCGGGGAGCAGGCTGGCCCGTGAGTGGACACCGAAGACACCGTAAGCCTCTGGCTGAGCCATGCGGCACCGACACCCTCCCGCCGATCAATACCCCCATTTCCCCACGCTTCGCCTTGCGGTTTGATCGTCCCCCTCCTAGAATACGCCTCCCTGCGAGGACCCCCTATGCCTAGCGTCCTGCGCCCCTACCGTCGCTTCCCGGTGCAATGCGCTGTCACGTACAACTCGGGCCGCTTCCAGGGCCAAGGCACCGTGTGGAATCTCTCCTATACCGGCTGGCGACTCTCCGGCAATCTACCCATGCGTCCAGGGGAAACCTTCTCGCTCACCGTCACGCTGCCGAATGAGCAACGCATCGAGATCCCTGAAGGCGTGGTTCGGTGGTCGAGGGGGCAAGAGTTTTCGGTGGAGAATGTTTCGATCGAGGAGCACACCCGTGCTCGGCTCCAGCACTATGTGAAGCGGTTGGTGTAGGAGCCTGCGGAGATGATCCCATGAGTGGCGATCAGCCCATATCGCTCCGATTCACCATTGCCCTTGTGCTCTCGCTCGTCTGTCTCGCCACTCCCGCATGGGCAGATGGTCAAGCGGGCGTGGGTGCCTACGCGCGCGGAGACTACGCAACAGCCTTGCGTATGTGGCAACCGCTCGCCGAGCAGGGAGACGCAACTGCCCAGTACAACCTCGGCGTGCTGTATGACAAGGGCAGGGGCGTGCCCCAGGACTATGCGCAGGCGCGGCAGTGGTGGGAGAAAGCCGCCATCCAGGGAGATGCCAACGCCCAGTTCTACCTCGGGACGCTGTATGCCTTCGGGCGCGGCGGGCCCCAGGATCATGCGGCAGCGCGACAGTGGTTCGAGAAATCCGCAGTCCAGGGCCACGCGAATGCGCAGTTCAACCTCGGCGTGCTGTATGACAGCGGCCAGAGCGTGCCACAAGATTACGCAATAGCACGGAATTGGTACGAGAAAGCCGCGGCACAAGGGGTAGCGAAGGCGCAACTCTACCTCGGCCTGCTGTATGCCTACGGCGAGGGCAGCCCCCAGGACTTAGTCAAGGCCCACATGTGGTACAGCCTGGCGGCAGGAAACGGATATGAAATCGCGACTGGATACCGCAATGATCTCGCCAAGCAGATGACCCCAGCCCAAATTGCCGAAGCGCAAAAGCTGGCCCGTGAGTGGAAGCCAAAGACACCATAAGCCCCTGGCTGAGTCACGCGGCTTCGACACACTCCCCCAATCAATACAAGCATTTCACAGTGCCCCCGCCTTTTCGGTGTGATCCTTCCCCTTCTACACTGGGCCTCCCTGCGAGGCTGCCTATGTCGCTCCGATTCACCATCGCCCTCGTGCTCTCGCTCGTCTGTCTCGCCACTCCCGCATAGGCCGATTTCAAAGCAGAGGTGGATGCCTCTAACCGTGCCGCCGACTTCACCGGCCCCGTCGTTCGTGTTCTCGACGACGACACCACCGAAGTCCTGCACAATCACCACCCTGAGCGTATCCGCCTCAACGAGATCGACTGCCCTGAGAAGGGCCAAGCCTTCGACCTACACGCCAAGCACGCCGCCTCTGACCTCGTCTTCGGGAAGCAAGTCACGCTCCGACTCATGGTCTCGACGAGTATGGACGCACGATCGGAGATGTGATCCTGCCCGATGGCATGAACCTCAATCAGGAACTCGTCAGGCAGGGCTTGTGGGCTGATCCACAGCCCGTGCCGCCGTGGGAATGGAGGAAGAAGAAATAGCGGTAGCGCATCAGGCTCCTTCCTAACTCAAAATATCCCTTGCCCCCTGAATACATGCGATTCTCAGGATCGCCATAAGGCGGCGGGGCCATCCTTCTATCAGCCCACTGCATGAACCTGCACCGTCAACGGCGCGTTCCCCTCACTGTGGCTATTGACCAGCACATAGGCGCGGCGGCCTTCGCTAACGGCCTGTCGCACCAATTGCACCGTCGCTCGTCTCATCTGCGGTAACTCCTCCACGAGCTTGGTATACGGCTCGGCCGAGGCGCGGCCAGAGCCTCACAAGGTCGGAGCTGTCTTCAGCGACAGCGGAAGACGGCGCCAAGGCGTCTTCCGCCGCCCGTCGCTGAAGACCGACTGAGCCTCATTTTGTGAACACGCTGGACACATAGAGGTAGAGGATCACGAGCCCCAGCGGTAGCAAAAACATGATGGTGACAAAAATTATCATTCTGGCCGAACCTTGTCGTCCGTCGAGACCACTGTGGTCGGATATCGACGGACGTAGAGCTCGCGTGTCTTGTGAGTAAGACCTTAGGCCTTCTCCTTCACCGTGAGATCGTTCTTCACCGACTTCACGCCGGGGACCTGCCCGGCAGTCCAAGACGCTTGTGCACTGGTCATCAGATTTGAAACCTCGCCGCTCAGCGAGACCATGCCCGCATTCGTTTTGGCATGGATACCGGCATTCTTCAGATAGGAGTCTTTCGCGATCTGCTCATTGACCCGTGTCGTAATCACCTCATCCTTGTCATCGATCGCCTCGCGTTTGGCGGGGGCGATGACTTGGAGGTCGTTCTTCACACTCTTGGCGCCGTCAATCCCTTTGGCGATCCCTTCCGCCGCCTGCTTCGCCACATCGGAATCAACCTTGCCACGGATCACCACCGAACCCTGTGAAGTCTCGACATTGATCTCACTCCCCTCTCGCCTCGTACCACTCGCCCCTCGCCTGGCTTCGAAGCGATTTCGCGACGGCAATCATGAATAATCCTGGCTACACGAATATCGAGCAAGCCACGTGCCTAATCTGAAATGTGCATGTCCTCTGTCGTAGTCTGTGGTTTTTCCCAGAATTGCACCCCTGCACAAGTTCCTACAGGAGGATGGAAAGCGGTCCACGTGAATCGAAAACGATTCGGTGCTGAATCAAATTTGATTTAGTTCGTCCCCCTCCCTTCCTTAGTTGCACCCCAAGAGCACGCCACAAACAACAGGATATGCTTGCGTTGGAAAACATCTCCATCAGATACACGGCTTGCGTGCTCAGGGTTTCATAACGCTCATGTTTCTAGCGTGATGGCGGGATAGTTTAATTCGGGAGAGGCCGGAGAAGGAAAGGTGAAGTCGTAAGCTTCCATTCTGTGGTTGGATTGTCTATTAACGAGGGCACCATAGAAATACTTCGCCGTATGGTCTTTTCAACTGTTTGTCTCCTACTTAGCCACTGGCTGCGCCAGTATTGTTGACGGGAGAAGGGAAACAGTCTCCTTTTCTTCGAACCCTTCTGGCGCTCAACTTATTATTAACGGAAAGATGATGGGAGTGACCCCGGCTAGCATCTTCCTCGAACGGTCTGATTATGACAAAGCTCTCGTCATCTTCAAAAAAGAGGGATATCAAGATCAACAGGCTACCATTCAAACTAGCTTGAACATGTGGTTCTGGGGGAATGTCCTCTGCGGCGGGCTCATAGGATCTTCCACGGATGCTGCTTCCGGCGCAATGTGGAAGTTTTCTCCCAATTCCTACTATGTGTCGATGGCTCCTCTCAAGGCCTCCCAAGCTGAATGGGATCGTTTCATGTATGAGAGAAATGTCCGACGGTTTGTTTTGTTTACCTATAATCATCTGGTCTCTGATTTGGCAGAAGATGGTGGCGAACACCTTGTGAGCCTCTTACAATTGCTCTCAATCCATAATGATCAAACAACGAAAGCGAAGGTGAGGCTTCAGGACCTCTCCCATTCGACTGAAAATCCTTTGGCGTTTGCGAACGCTGTATTAAGGAATTTCTAAACAACCACATACTCTTCCGCATAGAACCTCGCACGCGACGTATGCAAGGTTCGGCATGGGGGGTCCCCAAACAGACCCCTGCCTGCCGACAAAGCCCCCGCTGTTCTGTATGTCCCGCAATCATCTGGTTTATGACCATGTCTGCGACCCGGTAAACGAGGACACAACTCAAGCCTCAAACTTTAGCAATTTCCCCAAGACCTGGACGTTACAAACGGCGTATACTGGACATGTCGAGTGAGCCACCATGATCACAGCGGAGTCTTGATCATGAGACACATCCCAACCCACAGCCTCGTCCTCACCAAGCAGTCCTCTGTCTCTCTCATCCACTTCGGCAGCGACCTCCGTCGGAAGGTCGATCACCAGAGGAGGTGCCACCATGTCCATCTCACGAACACTCAAAACATATCTCGATCGTCAATGGGTTCATTATGATGTGTTGCCCCACCCGGAAGCGTTTCGCGCCCTTGCCATCGCGCAGACGCTCCATACCCCGGAGAAGGAGATGGCCAAGGTCGTGATCGTGAAGGTGCAGGAGCGGTTCGTGATGACAGTGCTGCCGGCCAGTTGGAATGTGGATCTCCATCGCTTGAGAGCTGTCCTTGCAACCTACCACGTGCGGCTCGCGACCGAGGATGAGATCACAGGCCTGTTTCCCGACTGCGAGTTGGGCGCGATGCCGCCCTCCGGCAACCTCTATGGGCTCGATGTGTACGTCGATCAATCGCTCACGGAGGACGAGGAGATCGTCTTCCAAGCCGGGACCCATTCGGAAACGATCCGCATGCGCTACTGGGACTTTGCCGGACTCGTGTTTCCGGTGGTAGCGGAATTCCATCGTTCACCCTCAGAAGTCTGGTGACGTATGGTGCCGCACTCCTTCCGACGACGATTCCTCGTGGAAGCACCATCATCTCGCGTATGTTGATCGCCGTCGATGACTCTGGGCACTCCGCCTGGGTGCTGCGTGACACTCGCGACGTGCAGGTCCCGCTGTTTCACGTGCTGAAACCGATGCCGCGCGAACTCTTGGATCAGGTGGTTCCCGGTGCGACACTCGATATCGGGGCCCAGGAACTGGTTGGGCACATTCCGGTACCGGAAGAGGAGCGACGTGTCAGGGGGGAGCCCCTGCTTGAATTGCAGAC
>PLBR01000054.1 GCA_003135435.1 Nitrospira sp.
CCGATCGCCAACACCTTTTGCCCGACGCGCAGATCATGCGACGTCCCGACGGTAAGGGGCGAGAGCGCCTCTTCAGACGCACGAATCTGCAGCACCGCCACATCATGATCGGGGTCGGCGCCTATGAGCGTGGCCTTATACTCCGTCCGGTCTGCCAGCGTGACGGTGACCGAGTTCGCCCCGTAGACGACATGAAAATTGGTGACGATGTGCCCCTGCTTGTTCCAGACGAATCCCGATCCGGACCCTTGCGGGACCTCAAAGAGATTGAACGACCAGGGGTCTCGCTGAATCGCCGTATTCGCGATGAAGACGACGGATTTCGTCGCCCGCTCAAACACGGCCATCGTGGCCCGCTCATCCGCGCCCAACTCGGTGGACGAGGGCGTCACGACGCGCGGGTTCCCTTCAGGCCCGTCGTAGGTCCCGCCCAACGGCTTTCCCCACTCCGCCATCGACAAGGCAGGCCAAAGGCTGATGAGCAAGAGTCCCGCCGACACGACTCGCCGTTTCATCCTGATCATTCACCCATGATTTGGAAAATGAGTTCCCTGGCCCTGGATTTGGTATCGAAATCGACGACGACAATCTGTTGCCAGGCCCCCAACAGCATCGCCCCTCCTAGGAAGGGAATGGTGACCGATGGCCCCTGCAGCTGACCCCGCAAGTGGCTGTGGCCATTGTCTTCACCGGCATTTCTCGTATTGTGCTGCCAGGCAGGATCGGCCGGCACGGCCCGATCCCAAAAGGTTTTAGTATCGGCCCTGATGCCAGGTTCATCTTCGATGATCATCACCGACGCGGTGGTGTGCTTGATGAACACCGTCACGATTCCGGCCAACAGCCCGGTGCCCGCCAGGGCGTCGACCACAGACTTCGTAATATTTTCGATCTGCGTGTCCCCCTGCATGGTGAGACGCAGCGACACCGTTTTGACCGCCATCTTTATGACTCCATCGCTCGGAGGGCTCGGCGCTCGCCCCGCGTAAAGGCACAGCCACGAGCCTCCTCCAGAATTGCATCAAACTCGCCTTGCGCCGTCAACCGGCGCAACGCCCCCATCACCGCGCCACTCAAAATGCCATCCTGCTGCAACGTTTCCAAATAGGCAAAGGCATCGACCAACGTTTCCTTCTTCCGCACATAGTAGTCCCGTCCACGCCGCTGATTGCTGTAGGCTTCAAACTGCTCGCAGGCGACAAGAATCTCCGCCAACTGCCTGACCCAGGGCTTGGCAGACGCCAGCTTCTCCGGATAGTAATAGTAGAGCATCACCTGCTGCATCCAGGGCGCCCAGGTCACCCCCATCTTCTTGATGGCAGGTCGAACCGCCCGCAGCCGACGGGCAAGCCGGCGCGAATATCCCAGCCGCATTTCGACCTGTTCCTTCGCCCAGGCAGTCACCGCAATACCGTCGACCTCAAGATCTTTTCGATAACACCGGAGAAAGGCCTCCGTTTCGCGTCCATAGGAAGTGTCTCGATGTAGGGCTCTCCATTCCCTTGGCCTCGTTGGAATACCCCGAGCTTTGGCCCAGGACCAAATCTTCCCAAAGAGTTGGCGATCGAGCCCGGCACGGCCCAAGTCATGCAGCAGACAAGCAATCTGATACTGGCGGACCCGCTCGGCTCCATGGCCTAGCACCGTGGCCACCGCCGCGCACATGCGCGCAGTCCGCGCCGCATGTGGCCGATCGTACCCACGAATGATCCGGCCACGATGAAGAGGATGCGGATAGTCGTAGAGCGCCATGAGCTGCGTCACGAGAGAACGTGGAACCAGGAGCGGAGCACGTCGTGAAATGGATGTCATTCGTGGTGACAGTGGAAGGGTTGAGCACAACTCCAACTGCGGCGAGAATAGCGTTCGCGGAAAGAGCGTGTCAAGGGACGCGGGATAACAAAGGCTCGCCCAACGTCGCGATCTTTGCTATGCTCAGACCAGTTGAGGGCGAAGCGCTTCTCACAATCTGGGAAGGCAACCATGTCGAGAAATATGACCGTCTGGCGGCTGAGTTTCGCAGTCATCCTACTCGGTCTGTTGTGGCCGATGGCGCCAGAAAGCAGTGCTGGGTCGCTGGATCAACTCACCGACCTGACCGGCAAGGCCTCAGTCATCGTCACGCTCAAAGGCCGCGACAACTTTACGAGCGAATACCGCTACGACGTCAGTGTCAGGAACCACACGTCTGATCTGCTGATCGCCGACTCGTTAGTGATCGTCCTCGACAAGATTACCAACCTTGCCGGCGAAGACCGAGAAGGGTTAACAGGCGAATCCTTCCTCACCCGCTTTGATATACTCGGACAAGACGGCGAAACCGACGATGGCAAACCCTTCTTTCGCATTCCGGTTGGGCCGACCCCGGATCTCGCCTCCCTCACCGACAGCCTCCCGGCCACCGTCCGCCTCAGGAACAAGGATTACCTCGCAGTCTTCACACCTTCCTTCAAAGTGTTGGGGCAAAAACGTCCGCCGCCGCCTGAGCCAAAACAAACCCAGGCTGCCCCAGTGCCATCGGGAACCACTCCGGCAACACCTAGTCGCAACTCCGTCGACAAGCTGATTCAGTTGTTGATCAAAAAGGGCGTGATGACAGAAGAAGAATGGCGCAAGGCCAATCAACCATGACTGATCCCGCATGCAAAGCCTGCTCAGGCACCTGGCCCCGAGCCGACCATTTCATCGCCGACCTCGGGCTGTCGAACGCCTATCTCCACGACGATCAATTCTTCTCCGGCTGGACCGTCGTCGTCTTCAAACGCCACGCGACAGAGCTGTTTCATCTGGCTCCTACGGAACGGATTCAGTTGATGGAGGAGGTAAGCCTGATGGCCAAGACCCTGGCCCAGGTCTGTGAAGCCAGGAAGATCAACTATGAACTCCTGGGCAACCAACTCCCGCACATCCACTGGCACATCATCCCACGCCTCGCGAACGACCCCGCCCCTCTCGAACCAGTGTGGCGGATACAACATGAGCCCATGCTCCGTTCAGGGCCTGATCTCCAGAGCAAGGTCCAGCGCCTGCAGCAGGCCATTCAGAACGCCCGCTGAATCACGAATCGCCTCTCCCTCCAATGAATGCCACACGACCCACCGGCACCGATTCGGTGCTATAATATTGTCCATCTTTGACAACAGACTCGGAGGGTCACAGGTTTCCGATGCGTCCTCGATTGGTGCTCGTGACCCTCTTGTTCGCATCCTTCATCGCATGGCTCACCGTCCATTCATCGTTCGCGCAAGCGCCTGAGAGCGCACCTCCCCCAGCGGCCGAGTCCCCGCCGCCGTCTTCCGAAGCCTCGCCTGCTCCAGGGCCTACGGATGAGCACCAGCTCCTAAAACTCTTGCCGCACGAACAAGCGGACGCAGTGATAGTGCTGGGTGAGTTGCGCAGCGCAGTCCGTGTGTCGCCGAACAGCGCAGACGCCCGGCTAAAGTTGGCACAAGGGCTCTACCGCATCGGTGATCTCGATGCCGCACTCGATGAATGCCGCGTGGCGCTCAAGCTCGAGTCAAACAACGCCAGAGCCCATCTGCAACTCGGTGTCACACTGATGGCCAAACAAGATGGGCATGCGGCTGCCATAGCCTTGATGGAGGCCATCCTGCTCGATCCTGAGTTAACACACGCGCATTACAGCTTGGGCAGCGTCCAGTACTCACTGGGCCACCTCACAGCCGCGATCCAATCCTATCGCCAAGCATTGGACCTGCAACCGAACTTTCCCGACGCCCGCTATCGTCTTGCGCTGGTCTTGAAGCTGACGAATCGGCATCAGGAAGCGGCACAATTTATGGAGGAAGCGGCGATCGGCGGGGTTCCGCAAGCGCAGTACTTCATGGGGAACGCCTATCGCAACGGACAGGGCGTCGAAAAGAATCTGGCGCTGGCGATCCGCTGGTGGACCAACGCCGTCGAGTTCGGCCAGCAGCGCGCGGCGGAATCCCTTTCACAGCTTCGCCGCCAAGCGCTATCGCCTGACCAGTCTGAGCGCCGTCGAAAAGACGCGATCGAGGCCTTCAGACAGTATCGCGACGATCTCTGGGCTGACTACCCGGATGCCGTCAGGAACGATCCGAGCGAATCATTGGGCATCGACCTGCTCAAAGACAGCCAAGGCTCCAGCGGAGTCACGACTCTGTTTACCGAAGCCTTTGCGCTGAGCGAGACCGCGCACGACGAACTGGCGCGCCTCTATGAAACCGGGCTCGATACCCGCCTCGCTCAATTCGATACGCACATCCTGACCTGTTTTGAAACCATCGCTGCCGATGGTTTCATCCCGTCAAAGAAAGCGCTGGCACGCATCTATGGCAAAGGCCTCGGTGTCACGCCAGATTTCCAGAAAGCCAAAGCGATGTTGAAGGGGCTGTCCAAGCAGGAAACGAAAGCGGTGCTGGACGAGATTGCGGGGCGCTAGCAGGAACCGTAAAACGTGAGGCGTGAAACGTGAAACGAGGGTCATCCGCAAAGCTGTGGCGACAATTCCTCAGCTCCTCCTGGCTCCAAGCCGGTGCCATGGGGTTGCTTGCGACTGTCCTGGCGTTCGGTCTGTGGGCCGCAGCTTCAACCACATTCACGGTTCTGGACTGGACCGCGTACGATTTCTGGTTGACCGATCGCGCACCCATCCCGGTAAGCCCGTCTCTTCTCATCGTCACACGGGATCCGGCCAGCGAAGAAGAGTTCGGCAGCGGGCCATGGGACCGGGCCATCCTCGCACGCCTACTGACCAGCGCACATGAATCCGGAGCCCTTGCGATCGGTCTCGATCATCGCCTCGACCATGCCAGCCCGGCGCAGCTCGGCGGGGCGGCGAGCGATGCCCTGCTGCTTGAAGCCATGAGCACCGCCGGCCCCATCGTCGCAGTGCAGAGCCCTGACGCGACGTTTGCCTCGGACACAACCATCGTGGGCCATCTGCTGGTCACAGCCCATTCCGATCACGTCGCACGAGCGGTGCCTGTGATGACCACCGGTGACACTCAATCCGTCCCAGCCTTCGGGATTGCACTGTACGAGGCATTTCAACAACAGACCTCACCGACGAAGCCGTCTCTTTCAGAAGGAGGCACGGCCTCGCTCTTGGTCAACTATGTCGGCAATGGAACAATCGACGCCTTCCCAACGGTTCCTATGTCATCCATCTGGAACGCCATCGAGCATCACGAGAGCGATCGGCTCATCGAGTGGTTCAAAGGCAAGATCGTCGTGTTTCTTCCAAACCCGATCGCGGGGGGAAGCTCACTCTTGCCCACGGGACAGACGGTCACCAGCTCGGTGGTCCATCTCCACGTCTTGAACATGCTGCTGACCGACAACCAGCTCTACCAACTCGGCGCAGCCAGCCGCTCTTTGATGACGCTGCTCGTAGCCGAGTTGGTCGCCTGGCTCCTTCTTCAGTTCCGAGGCACGATCAGCCTGCTCCTTGCCGGGATGGCCAGTGCCATCTATGGAGCCCTCATTTTTCTCGCGCTCGTCGCAGTCCACTTGGTGCTTCCCCTCGCCATGCCTCTGATGGCCGCCCTGTTGGTGCTCGTCGGCACGACCATTTGGAGCCATCTCACCTCGCATCAGCGGCTGATGCTCTTAGAACAAGACATGCTCCGCCTGCAACAGGAAGCCGTCGCCGTGCGCGAAGCCCTGGTCCTGCGCGAGACCCGAGCAGAAACGTTGCAGGAAGATCTCGCCGTCGCGCGAACCGCTATCACGCAATCCACCGGCCAGCAGGAAGAGCTTACTCGCTCAACAGACCTACTCCGCTCTCAGTTCGCCGATGCCCAGACGCAGGAAGAAGAAGCGCGCAGAAAACTGGAAGGACTCGAACAGCAATTGCACAGTCTGCGCGCTGCCACGAGTGAGCCCATCGCGATGGGTGATGTGGAACTCGATCGCCTCAAGGACGAATGCCGGCAGCTAGGCATCATCACCCAAGACGCCGGCCTCTTGCGCCTCTATCGGGATCTCAAGAAAGGGGCCAAGTCGCCTCTGACGGTCCTTGTACTGGGCGAACCGGGGACCGGGAAAGAACTATTCGCCCGGGCGGTTCACCGGCTCAGTCCACGGACCGGCAAGACCTTCATCGCCTTCAATATGGCGGCCATCTCCCCTGAGCTCTTCGAAAGCGAACTCTTCGGCCATAGCAAAGGCAGCTTTACCGGGGCCACAGCAGACAGGCGCGGTTATTTCGAGCTCGCGAACCACGGTACGATCTTCTTGGACGAAATCGGTGATCTGCGCTTGGACCACCAGAGCAAGCTGTTGCGGGTGTTACAGGAAAGATCCTTCTATCGTGTCGGTGCGACGATCCCAACGACGGTGGATGTGCGTATCGTGGCCGCGACGAATCGCGATCTGCAGCGCGGCGTCTCCGAAGGCTGGTTCCGCGAGGATCTCTATTTCCGCCTGACAGGTCTCGTGTTCCGGCTGCCGCCGCTGCGCGAACGGACCGGCGACGTGCCGATCCTCGCGGAGATCTTTCTCGCCGAGATCGCTGGCCAGATGGGCAAGCCGGCACCGAAACTTTCAAACGAGGCGCTTCGCGCCCTGGTGGAGCACGAGTGGAGAGGCAACGTGCGGGAGTTCCGTCATTGCCTGGAACAGGCTATCGCACTCAACGACGGACCTCTACTCACCAAGGAGTCGTTGCGACTTGGCAACGCATCCGTACCGCCCGCTAGTCAAGCCAAACCGTCACAGATTCTTCCAGACCCGGCCAGCGATACGGCAGTATTGAATTGTCTGAGACAGCATGGATTCGACATGCAGACAACGGCAAAGACGCTAGGCTGGGATAGAAGCACCGTCACACAACGATTGAAGGGCCTCTGCTTCCAAGCACTTATCGAAGCTAACGGCAACCAGCCCCAGGCTGCGGCAACGTTGGCAGGCGACCCCTCCCTCACGAGGACGGTCGAACTCAAGCTGATGGACTACTACGATCACCTCTTGACCACAATCCAACCTTTCGCAACCGTGGCGGAAGCCCTACTCGACTGCAAACGCCGATTCAAGAACCTGCCGGATCGGCATTTCCGCTCGGTGGAGACATTGGTCCGACAACACTTTCGCCAGGACAGACCCACTTCACTCGGGTTGAGAAAAGGTTCTTAACACCTTTCCCCAGCCTTGGTTCTTGGTCAGAGTGGCGCGTGCATATTCCCGGTATCGACGCAACGACGCATTCGAGGTCACGACTGACTTGAGCTCACCGTGCTCATATTGAGAGAGAATGTCTTTTTCGTCTTGATCCAACTTCTTCTTCATTTCTCACCTCTTCTACCATAGTCCCAAGTGGCTTTTCGGCTCTCCTCGATGAGCCGTACCGAACGAGTCACGCGGCTTTCCCACGTGCTGCCTTGGTTCGAACGAGAAGATCGATATCGCAATCCAGGACATGCAGTAAGGACAAGAGTTGATCGATCGACTTGCTGTAGTTCGTCTGATCGAGCAAACGATAGAACTGCGTAGCGGAGGTTTCCAATCGCCGTATGATCTCGCGCTTCGACAAGGCACTCGCCTCGACTCGCTTCTGCGCCTCGATCGTCAGCTTATACAGCAACGCATCCCGCAAGTAGTGCGGGTCCTGGTTGTATTCCAACACTTGCTCGCTGTGAACCGCTCCCTCCTTGCCCGATTCCAACACATAGATGAACCCTTCATTTCCCAGCTCTTTATCGGCGAAGACCCGGGTGATAGGATCGGCGGCGCCGGGTTGAGGATCGACCTTTGAGTAGGGAAGCTGGAACAGCTTCTTAGACATCTTCACCTGGAACGCCTTCTTGCGGTTGTTGTGGGTGACTGACTGGATCTTCATAGCGCCTCCTCAGACTCCAGTTGCTCGATTAATAAGCGAACTCGTCGTGTGGCTTTTCCTATCATCGGCTTCCTGCTATCCAAGTCCCATTTCACGATGAGCTCCCCGTCACGGTATATGTGCACGTGGCTGGGAGAATGATCGCCTTTCCAGGTGACGAAGACATAGCCACCCCGGCGAATCTTACCCATCGTGCAGTGTTACCTTCCGTGGTATCACTTGTCAAGCACGATGGCCGTCAAGCATACCACGGCCTAGCGCCACCGCCGACGAAGCCTTCCGCGACTGCAAACCACGTAACCAGACCACCTTGACGGACGTGCTGCCTTCCAATACATCAGTAGTCATGCCTACCCCACACTGCCAGGATCAAACGTATCATCGCGGACGTCCAAAATGAGTTCATAGGGAGACATGGGTGAGAAATTGGGGCGCAACGCAATGCGCTTCCCGACCACATTGTCTTGCGCGCTCCGCTCAATCAGCGTCGCGAGACGGAGAAGATCCACCAATGGGCGCCAATCCACTGCTCAGTGATTTCCGATTGATGCAATGTGCCGACTTCGAGATTCATGGCCGGCCCGAACTGCGTGTATTCCGACGGCTGATCGTTCGCCGGGCTGGAGGCGTACTTGCGTATCTCGGAAGCGAACTTCCTCAAGCCCTTCACCGACCCGACGAGACGTCACTCTTTCGCGGCAGCGTTTCGACCGCAGAAAAACCCCAGCTCGCGCCACGCCAGGCGCGTGGTTTCATTGGCTGTTTTGCTTGGCACTACTTTACTCCTATCCTCGTTCCCTCAACAGTGAACCTCTACTCGGTTGCCTCAAGGTGACGGCGAGAATAACTCCTGACACCTTTTCCCCTGTTAAGGGAAAACCCGGTCAGTCTATGTCCACAATGCGCCATAATGTTGTTGCACCGAAATCCACTGGATATTGAGTAGATTCATCGCTTCGCTTGAGGTCGATAGTGCTTGCGGAGATACGCGATGATCCTCTTTTCATCGCCTGTGATGATCACGTTGCGCCCGGAATCGACCAGCGTTGGAACACCCGTCTGTCCTGAAATTTTCTTCAACCGGTGCCTTTTTGACTTGAGTTTGGAAACATTTCGTAGAACGTAATCAATTTCCCATTCGGACATCTTTAATCGGACTTGAGTGCTGTACGGGCATTCTTCAAATTGATACAGCTCCAGCATTCTTCCCCTCCTCTTATACGAACTGCATCACGCTCAAGAATAAACAGCGACGGCTAGCCATAGCATCACGGGCCCCCACATGGCTGCAATCACCGGCATACGATGCCCATAGCATTGATAGGCCTTGCAGATGAGGTTCAACTTGTCTTTCGACTGAAGAGACAGGTGCAATGTTGACAGAGCCACCCGTGGCAAACATAGATCTGGGCGAGCAAGAAAAGAAACTACGACCCGGGCCTTACCCCGGGTCGCGCTTGGTTGGTTAGAACAAAAACTGTAAAATGCCTTATTGTTTGTCCTTATGGAGATCAATGACCTCCCCCGTCTCATTCACTTCAATGGTCACTTGAGCGCCGGCGGCAATATCCCTGAACATGCGGCTCTCGGGTTTGAGTTTAAAATTTCTCTCACCTCCTGACGTCGAGAGCGTCATCTGTGACTTGGCATTATCAATCGATGCGAGCGTACCGGAAATGAAGCGATGAGCCTTCTGGGACTGCCCTTTCATATGGGCATCCATAACCATGTTGCCTTCGTTGACCCAGAGCGTCATTTCGTCACCGACTTTTGGAACATCATGGCCGTAACGAACGGCCGCCGCTTCGGTCAGAGTGAGCGTGGCCCCCGTAGGTGTCTTGACGGTATAGAGACCGGACTTCATATCAATCACAACGCCCTCGACTTTTTTATGGCCAGCTTTCATATGAGCGACCTCTTCGGGGTCCGCGGGATCAGATTGCGCCTCTAGAGGGATCAGCAGCACGGCGGCGGGTATCAGGAAAAGCGAGAAGAGGGAAAGTATCTTACGAAGCATGGTAACACCTCCATTGTTTGTCTGGCCTCTAGTTGGCCCATTTTACTGTAGGCATCATGGCCAGAATGTATAAAAGGAGACATAATTCCTCCTCCTTTCTATCCGAACTCCCGCTTCAGCGTTGCAAGGATATCTCCAGCGATTTTCGGATACTTCCCTTTCGAAATCGAATTTGTTCAATCCCGGCAATGTTAGAGAACTCTTCAGTTCCTTCTTCGAGGAGTACGGCCGCATGATGGAATCATAGCTTGCCTTGGAATAGGCCCGTTTCGTGTATGACACTTAGTCAGGCACGGAGCAGTCCGTCTGACATCTCATCTTCTGCAATGCTGCGATGAGCATGAGGAGAGCAAACACGTTTCGCTTCAACATGTGCTCAAGTATGTCGCCGACCACGTGACTCGCGCGTGGACCTACTTCATGGAGAAGCGTTCCTCGATTATCCTGTATAATCGGCGAAGAACTCGCTTTTAGATTCAGGAAAGCTAGATGGGGTCGAAACTAAATGGCGGCAGGTCTTGCAATCATACAGCAGCCTGCTCGGCGTGCTTTAGGCGACGTCTGACCGTGGCCGCATGGACAACAAAATGGAAACAGTCATGCCTGTCCCTCGCTCTTGATCAGGTTGGCGAGTGCAGGATCAAACGCATCATCGCGAACGTCCAAGATGAGTTCATACGGAGACATGGGCGAGAAATTCGAGCGCAAAGCAATGCGCTTCCCGACCACATTGTCTTGCGCGCTCCGCTCAATCAACGTCGCGAGACGGAGAAGCTCCACCAATGGACCGCCAATCCACTGCTCAGTGATTTCCGTTTGATGCGAGGTGCCAATTTCGAGATTCATGGCCGGTCCGAACTGGGTGTATTCCGACAGCCTATCGTTCGCCGGGTTGGAAGCGTACTTGCGTATCTCGGATGCGAACTTCCTCAAGCCCTTCACCGACCCGACAATACGCCACTCTTTCGCAGCAGCGTCTCGACCGCAGAAAAACCCCAGCTCGCGCCACGCACAGCGCGTGGCTTCATTGGCTGCGTCACTCGGCATAACGTTACTCCTAGCAGGATGCTGAAAAAGTCCGCCAGCCCGACTTGTTCATTTGGTCTGTTCGGTCTGTCTGGTTTGTTTGGTTCCATGAGACTAACCAGATGGACCAGACGGACCAGATAACCAGACAGACACAGGGTTTGTCCCAAACGTGCAGGCCAGTGACGTTCTGGCGTACCAACAAAGTTGTCCCGCAGGCTGCGAGCCCGCCGCGCATAGCAGGCACCTTGTTTCTTCAACGGTGAACCTCTGCTCGGTTGCTTCCAAGGTGACGGTGAGAATGACGGCGCAACGTCAGTGGAGACGTCCGACCGCCTTGTCGAGCAGGGCCTTCGCCTGGTCAATGGTGAGCGCCTTGGAAGGGCTCATAAACACGATCGAGAGGGCCTTCCCCTTCACCGCAGCGTTACAGCTGGACATCATGACGCCATCCTTTGTGGAGGGCGGAGGCGTCATGATTGAGCACCAAGCGTTGGGGAAATCCTTCGCCTCCTCCTTATAATGCGCGGCTCTGAGTCCATCGGTTCCCGGGTTGTTCTTGGCCATCTTGATAGTGTCTTTGTCGCTGGGGAGTCCGGGTCCTACACTGATGACGACCCCGCCTTGGTGGGTGGGGACAGTCCACGTGCAACTCGGCACGGTCATGTTCTTGTTCGGACCTATCGGCATTTCGTAGTCACTCGGCTGGGTCGCACCTACTTTTGCGCCGGTCGCGACTTCGACGTCGCCCGGGGTCAGCAGGGAGCAGGCCGATGATTGTTGCGCGGCAGCGGGCGAGGCGAATACGGCGATCAGACTCAAAACGAGGCTGAATAGCAGCATGAGAGCCTCCTCGGTGTGAAGTGAAGGACTGGCCGTCGTGACCCTCGGTGTTCGGTCGGCAATATAGCACCAGCCGGGAGTGATTTATATCAGTCCTGCGGCCTTACTATTGACTATGCTGGAGAAGATAATGGTTCCAGCAACTTTCTCCTGCTCTCAGGCTAACTTTCAAGCAACGATCGAAACATAATCATCGCATTCTGATAAGTCCCATCGTTCTTCCGCACCGCGCCGGTGATCACACCCAGTTCTTTGAAGCCAAGTTTTTCCCAGAGATGGCGCGCGACGACATTTTCAGAAAACACAAGGTTGAAGATCACGCTACGGTAGCCAAGTTGCTTGGCATAGGCCAACATCGTGGCGCCCAACAGCCAACCCAAGCCCTTGTTGCGCCAGTCTGGTGCGACGATGAATCCGGCGTTTGCCACTTGTCTAGCCCGCCCAGGCCAGTTCGGCTTGAGGTAGAACGCCCCGACCATGCCCGGTGCACGAGCACGGTCAGGCACATAAGCCGCCACCGTGCTCTTGCCGCGAAACCAATAGTCCATGAAGTCATCCTGATTCGGAAACCGGTCATGCGGGTACGACGTCCCCTCTTCGACGATGACCCGGTAGAGCTGTCGGAGCGGCTCAATATCCTGATTGTCGGCCAGCACCAATTGAACGGGCGAGCCGTCCTTGAGTTTCGCGTCGACAGGAAATGTCAGACTCAATTTACTTAACCTTCGCCGTCCATGAATTCAACGTGTCTGTCTTTTTATTGATTCCAAGTTAAAAATGGTTCCTGACACCGTTTCCCGTCTTGATTCCTAAAACCACTTCGTGTCCATCCTTCTCATAGCGGAAACCTTTCTCGAAACTGGTAGTCAACTGTCTTCTTTTCCCCGGAAACTGCATTTGCCATAAATATTCGGGACTGTCTGGGAACGCCATCTACGGTCCGCCATTTCAAAGAGATGCTTTCTAGTTCAATCTGCCTCACTACCTTTTCCCTCTGGTCATATAGGGCCTCGCCAACTACCTCTACGGCATCATCTATACAACCATCATGGTCGGTGTGTACCAATCCAAGGGTCAATGTAAAAGCGAGAGCGAGCTTATCAACCTTTTCAGTTAAAAAGCTTTCAACACTACTTTTCATCAGCTGTCCCAACCGCATACCCTCTTCAGATACATACCGCGTTACTTCAGGAGCAACTGCAACCGCTATTTCTTTCGAAAGCTCTTCTTTGTAAAGAGGAGCAGCCTTCTCCCTTATGGACTCCAGGCATTTGCGAAGGTCACTGTGAATCCTGAAGTGGCTCCCAACTTCAGCACGCAACTCCTTGGCTAGTCCTTTGGACATATCTCTGTCCTCATAATAGTCTCTGTCGTTACTGACGAAATGGAGATAAATATCATCCCCTGTTTTCTTCTCTATTTCCAAAATTTCCTCCCAAATCAGAGAGTCCTTAAACTGCTCGCGACCGGGCTCGTTGGGAGGAGCATCCGACATCACTTTTCGAAGTGCTGCCTGAAGGTGTTCCGATGTTGTAGGAACAGGCAGCAGCAGACCTTCTAACCCTGTGAGTCGTATGGTCACCGCATCGTCCATGTCTTTCTGGGTATGCAATTTGGCGTTGGGTCTCGACCCCACAATCATCTCAATGACATGAAAACTTTCAGATACTTTTGTCGCTGCCTCTAGCCCAACTTTGGGAATTAACTTTCTGACCTCAGCTTCTACAACCTCTGGAAACACTAAACGTCCGCTACTTTGTCGCAGGATGAATAACAGCGCCGCACCAAGCGGTGTTCTTAGGAGAAGATTGCTTCTCCAAATATTGGTATCAAGGGCAACGTATGGTACCGACAATTATTCTCCCTCCGACCGGCGGCTCATCGCTTGCTGCAAGAAAGCCAGAACGTCCATTTATTTTCTTCTGACCGCCACTTCACATCAGTCCAAACGCTGGACGACAGTATTTTCGTCAAGATAGCCCACATCGTCACTTAGGTTTGTACGCATTCCCTTACTCGGATTCCTCCGACCTGGAGCCTCAAATGGTTCCTGGAACCATTTTCTTATGTGTGCAATGCGCTCGTAATGCGATCCATAGTACCTCCGGTCAAAGATCAACAATTACAGGAGAAAAATGATTCCAGAACCTTTTCCGTCTTACCAGCTAGCACCGTTCTTGCCGAAAATTTGGATAGATATGCTGGTGAGCAAATTTACCGTGCGACGGGGCATTTAGAAATGCCTCGAACACTGCCTCTGGCACGTCGAAATATCTGTATACAGAATTGCCACTGAATTTTATGTAGAGCGCTTGACTTGTGCGGCTGTAAGCGGTGGAAACGATATGAGAAGATTTCAGAAATATTTCCGTGATAGCTGGATCCGGGAATCCCGCGCTGTATGTTTTTCCTTCATAAGTACGCTTGGGCTGTAGGTCAGCCCAGGACCAAGAATCGCCAGATCCTGCTCGCCTGCTCTGGCTAGGAGCTCGATACCTACCACCACAAAGTTCGAGAACCTCTGATAGAAACTCGTACGCAACGTTAATTGCTTTTGTCTTTTCAGTCGCATCTGCCTGGGTTTTAGGCTGTGCACCGAATTTGAGATCCGGATGCCACTGCCAAATAAGGCCATGATAGGCTATCTTCAGTTCTGGCTTACCGAAAGATGACCCGAGAGCCAGGATGGCTCGATGTTCCTCGGCCGCATAGATGTTGAAACTCATGCGATGTGATCTCTCGTGGCCCAACCAACAATAAGTCTCCTACAGCCTATCTTGGCGGCATAGCAAGGCAGTCTCAGCAATCTATTGCGGGCGAGTCTACTGCAACTGCCTGCGCTTATCCACACACCTATAGGTCGTCTACCTCCCCCGCAAGGGAGTAGCCAGGTTGCCCTTTGCTGCGCGCGTCGAACGACCACAGCTTCATCGTGGGGGTTCCGCGAGCACGAAAGGGCACCTGGTTGCTCCCTCCCCATCCCTCCAAGCTCGCTCGTTATCTCTTCAGGGATGGGGGCTGATTGATCTTCCACTGCGCGCAACTTTCTCACCCGCCCACCCACTGGCAGATACTTTTCACCCACCCTACCCTCCGGTTGCTTCGCAATCGATTTCCCGGGACGTGCCATTAGCCCGGGCGAGGGCCTTCCAATCCTCTTTACCTCTTGTTAAGGGAGTGGCCAAGGCTGCCCTTTACTGCGCGCATCGAACGAGCACAGTTTCACCGTGCGCGTTCTGCGAGCAAGAAGGGCACCTGGCCGCTCCCTCCCCATCCTTCTGAGGCTGCGCGTTGCGCGAGCACAGAAGATCATCAGGCTCCATCCCCCTCCCTCCGATCTCGCTTCCCTACCTCTTTAGGGGACAGCCTGGTTGATCCTCGATTGCGCGCGTCGAACGAGCACATTCTCATCGTGCGCGTTCCGCGAGCAGGAGGACGACCAGGCTGCCCCCTCTCCCCTTTCTTGCGGGTCCCTCCCCGCATCCCATGCCGGTTCCGATCTCCCCGCATCAAGCGCTCCCCTCCCCCACTCTCTGAACCCCTGAATATTCCTCAACTCTCAATCACTTTCTCCCCTTCGCAATGTCGGCACTCCTGTTGCTCAAGCAACTGCCCAACCGGGCGAGCGGATCGCGGATGGGAAAGGAGGTAAATACAGGTCGATGCGACTCCCGAAATGCTCGAACCCCAATGACCACTGACCCATGACCAATGACCGTTACCCAAGAAGGAGATGCCATCATGCAGAAGCCATCATCGTCAGTATCGTCAGGAAACATTTCCCCTGCCATCGTGGGGCCGAGTAAGGACACGAAGGAGGTCTATGTCATAGGCGGGCTGGTCTTGAGCCTTGCCATCGTCATCGGAGCCTTCTGGTACTACTCCGGGCAGGATCAGTCCTTCGCCTCGAAGACCCCGGCTGAGGCCCTGAACAACGCTCAAGTCACGAACGTGCTCAAGACCAGCACGACCCCGCTCGTCGAGCCAATCGTGCACAACCAGATCGTCCCCGCCTCCAGCTACAAGTCCGACAGCATCCATACGGATATCTATTTCGAGGTGGGCCGCAAGGGACTCACAGACGACGCCAAGGCGATCCTCGCCACGCAGGCCGATGTGGCAAAGAACGATCCCGACATCGGCATTCTCGTGCAGGGCTATACCGACCAGCAGGGTTCGGTCAGCTACAACAACAAGCTGGGACTCATGCGGGGCGAGAAAGTGAAAGAGTTCCTGGTCGGCCAGGGTGTCTCCGATCAGGTCATCAAGGTGGTGAGCCTCGGCAAGGATGGCGTGCTCTGTCTCGACAGCAGCGACATCTGCCGCAACATGAATCGGCGGGTCCACCTCGAAATCCGCAAGATCGGCAAGGACCACATGATTCTTCCCACCGTCGCCACAGAGCCGAAGGCCACCGAACCGATCCAATCGGCTGATGACCAGAACGCCAGCACAGATGGTCATAGCTCCAATGCAGACAATCTGCTTCCTTCCCTTGCCGATCCCTCGGCAACCGATCCGTCTCCACTGACGACAGATCCGGCTTCCGGCAGCTAACCGGCACTGAGTCTGATCCTGGGGGAGCTAATCGGCTTCTCCAGGAAGCGGCCTGACCTGGCAGTGGCCCGATTGGTTGTGCCGAATCTAGCAGGCTGCGGAAAAACCACTTTGGCACGCTAGAACATCTATGGTCTTCACATGTGCGACAGGAGGAGAACACCCCCGCAGGATGCTCAAAAAGACCAGACGTCTCACCCGCCCAACCCTGGCGCGCCGAGACGCGCCTTGTCCCAAACAAGGCCGCAGCGAGTGAAGGACCGAGGAGGTACATACCGCACTTCGTGTGGGCCGTTCGCCCCTGAAATGGATCTTGGCGAACGGAAGAGCCCCTCCAGTGCTTCCGATATCCGAGAAACCCCTCTCCAACGTTGAGGGTCTGAACGAGGCGAGAACGCTGCNNACTTTTTCAGCATCCTGCTAGGGATTGATCAGATTGTGCCGGAAGGCGCCTATGGCCGAACCCTCGCCTTCGGCCCTGAGCACGTGGAATCGACAAGACCTCTGGAAGGATCTGGCAGCATCATCCTCATCGGTCACCGCGATACGCATTTTCGATTCTTGGAGAAGCTTGAATCAGGGGATGTGATCGCACTGTAAGCGCGCAGTGGAATGTGGATGCGCTTTACCATGCAGGATCGTCAGATCGTCGATGCACGGACGGCCACAATCTCCACACAGGAGGACATGAGGCAACGCATCCTTGTCACCTGCTACCCGTTCCATGCCATCGTGCCGGGAGGACCGCTACGGTATATGCTCATCGCAGAGACTGTGGAGAGGCTAGCCGAAGACTAGGAGCTTGCTGAAAAACTGTTGTGGCACGGTGAAAAT
>PLBR01000161.1 GCA_003135435.1 Nitrospira sp.
GCGATACAGGGATCGGCATTCCGTTCGACAAACTCGCTGCCATTTTTGAAAGCTTCACGCAAGCCCACGCCTCAATGACGCGCAAGTATGGGGGAACCGGTTTAGGCCTGACCATTTCAAGGCAATTAGTCGAGCTCATGAACGGACGAATCTGGGTGGAGAGTACCCTGGGAGAGGGCAGCACGTTTCATTGCTGCGTGCAGCTAGCTGTGCAATCCAGCGCGACATCCACACACGACAACGTCCAAGTCAATCTTCAAGGGATCAGAACCCTCGTGGTTGATGACCATGCCACCAACCGCCTGATCCTTCGCGAAACCTTGGCCACCTTGGGAGCAGAGGTGACGGATACTGCGTCCGGTCGTGAGGCCATCGAAGAATGGCGGCGAGCCTCTACTTCGGCACGACCCTACCAGCTCTTGCTCCTCGACTGCCGCATGCCAGAGATGGATGGGTTCCAGGTCGCCGAAGAGATCAAACAGGCCAGCCCTCCCCAGGGCCTGACGATTGTGATGCTGGCCTCTCACCATTGGGCCGACGATATCGCTCGCACCTACGACATGGGGTTGGGCGGCTATCTGATCAAGCCCATCAGGAGATCGGATCTGCTCCAGACCATCAGCATCGCCCTCGACCGTTCAAAGGGCATCCAACACACGGCTGGTTCAGCATCAGTCGCTCCCACACCTTCTAGCGAAGTTAGGGCACTTCGCATCTTATTGGTAGAAGATTCCCCGGACAATCAGGTGCTGGTCCGCTCCTATTTGAAGCAGACCCCCTATCGCCTCGATATCGCGGATCACGGAGCCATCGGGTTGGAGCTATTCAAGAACGGCTACTACGACCTCATCCTTATGGACATGCAGATGCCGGTGATGGACGGCTATGAGGCCACACAAGCGATCCGGGCCTGGGAGCGGGAGCATGACCTCCTCCCCACACAGGTGATTGCCTTGACCGCTCTGGCACTGAAAGAGGACGGGGTCAGAATTCTCGAAGCCGGCTGCAATGCCCACATGACCAAACCCATCAAGAAGCATACCCTCATGGGAGTCCTCCAGGCTTGTAAGGGACGGCGTACCTCATGACCACGAGACCGAACGCAAACGAAGGGAACGCCCTTACCGTGCACATCGACCCAGGCCTTAAAGATATCGTGCCAGGATTTCTAGAGAATCGTCGTCGTGACGTGCAGACACTCGAAACCGCGTTGCGACAGAATAACCTGGCACAGGTTCATATCATCGGTCATCGCATGAAGGGGGACGGAGGAGGATACGGGTTCGACGCCATCAGTATGCTGGGAGCCGCCTTGGAGCAAGCGGCGGCACGCGCAGACCGGGACGCGATCCGACAACATACCGCCGAACTCATCGACTTTCTCGCCCGCGTCACTGTGGTGTATCGGAAGTAAATGCTGAAGGCATCATCCGCTGACGCTGTAAAGATCTCAATCCTTCAAAGCTGACACCGCTCAAAATGCCCTACGAGCAAGCGAAGATGCGGGCGGAGACGTTGCGCCGCCACACGAAGGATTATCTGGCGTTGACCGATCAAATGGTACTGGCCCTGAGCGACCTGTTCGAATCGATCGCCGAAGATCCCACGGCCTGGGCCAACGATGTGCGGAAGTTTCTGCCGGAGTCGCTGTCACAAGAGCCGATGGCTGTTGACAGCTAGCGTATAGCAGATAAAGTTGGCGGCGCATTCTCTCCTTATCCGAACGAGCAAATCCTGCAAAGAGTGGACGTATCTGGAGTGGCCTGCTAGATAGGACGGAGGCGCTGTGCGCTTGCCCCGCGTTGGTTGTCCTGTCAACCAGGAGCCGCCACAGGCGTTGTAGGTGGCACGGGGACCGAACTTCCACATCTGAAGGAGGCGATGATGAAGAAGATGCTATTCGCAATCAGTGGGATGATGTTGTTGATGGCCGGGGTGGCGGTTGCCCAGGCTGAGACGCCGAGGATTGACCAGCGGCAGGCAAATCAGGAGCGGCAGATCGACCAGGGTATTGCCAGCGGGGGGTTGAATGAGAAGGAAGCCGCCCGGCTGAACAAGCAGCAGGGTCATATCGACAACATGGAGAACAAGGCGAAGGCTGACGGGACGGTGACCAAGAAAGAGCGAGCTAAGATCAAACATGCGCAGGACCGTGCGTCGGGCCATATCACGCGCGAAAAACACCATCGTCAGCAGAGTGTGCGGTACCGGTAAGTCGAGCTGTGTGATTGGGTGATTCAAGTCGAGTCGCTGTGACGTCGTACCAGTTACGCTGACGTCCTGGTCAATGAGCCAGGGCGCCAGCGTTTTTTTGTGACTGGATGCATACACTGCCAGCAATGGGTTTCGGTCGGTTTCGAATATGAAGCGAGGTTGCTACAATGCGGCCAGGTGACGGGGCCATGCGGTTGACTCACTATGCGAACTCCTAGACCTATGGCGAAGCAGACACATCGACCGGCGCTTCTTCAGCGGCTTCCCGATAGGGTGGTGGGGTTACTTCGAGAGATTGGGCAACTCGGGGATGAGCGGGGCTGTCAGGTCTATGTCGTGGGCGGCGTAGTTCGAGACCTCCTGCTCGGGCACATCACCCTGGACCTCGATCTCACGGTAGAGGGAGATGGGATCGCCTTCGCGCGGCTGGTGGCTGACCGGTATGGGGCCGGGCTGGCGGTGTTTGAGCGGTTTGCGACGGCGCGGCTCACGTTCCCGGACGGGCTCAAGATGGATATCGCGACGACCAGGCGAGAATCCTACGCGCAGCCGGCTGTCCTGCCGACAGTGCAGCCGGCGTCGATCGAAGAGGATCTCTACCGGCGTGACTTCACAATCAATGCCATAGCGATGCAACTCAATCCGGGGCAGTTCGGTCACCTGCTCGACGCCTATGGAGGGCAGCGCGATCTTCGTGCGCGCACGATCCGCGTGCTGCATGTGGGCAGTTTCCAAGACGATCCCACACGCATCTTCAGAGCGATCCGGTTCGAACAACGGTACGGTTTCCGCCTTGAGCCCACCACATCGCGCCTCCTCGCCCAAGCGGCCTCTACGAACTTGATCCAGCAACTCTCCGGTCCTCGATTGCAGAACGAAATCCAGCTGCTGTTCGCCGAGCACAATCCGGTGCGCGCGATCGCGCGGCTGGTGCAGTTGAAGTTGCTCCGGTTCCTCCATCGCCGTCTGTGCTACACGACGAACGTGAGGCGAGTGGTCACTGCCGTTCCCAAGGCGCTCGCCTGGTGGGCGCGTCGATTCCAGGATTCTGTGGTCGACAGGCCGATCGTCTATCTCATGGCGTTGTCGAGCGAATCTAGCCCAGCCGTGGTGGCTGCGATGATCCGGCGGTTCGCACTTTCACGCGTGCATGCCGAGAATGTGAGTACGGGAGGAAGTCGGATCGATCGCGCGTTGAAGCAACTCACCAATAAAGGGACGGTACGGCCATCGCAGGTGTATCGCCTCTTAGCAGATCTCTCGGACGAGGCGCTCGTGCTCCTTCTCGCAAAGCAGGTGGCCAGGCAGCACGGGGTGCGATTGAGCCTGCTGAAACGACATCTATTGACGTATATGAAGAACAGGACGGTCAAAACGGCACTGACGGGGCTGGATCTTCAGTCCATGGGGCTGAAGCCAGGACCGCAGTACAAGACCATCTTGGGGAAATTATTGGACGCGCGCATTGATGGAATGATCACAACCGAGGCGGAGGAACGCGCTTTTGTTCAGAAGCGATTTGACTTAGTGGGTTGAAGGGGAACTGCTTCTGCCCTGGTGAGGTTCGGCGAAGGGAACGTTCTCGATGATGGCGGATGAGCCCGCAGGATGCTCAAGAAGGCCGTCCTTGTCGTTCGTGAAAGGTGAAACGTAAAACGTGAGACGTTCGAATGAATCCGGAAACGAACGACGCTTCACGAGATACGCTTCACAGGTGTCGGGAGCGCTGCCTGTCAATTCAGCGAGGTGATGGAGAGAGACACTTCGTTTGGCAGCAAGAGCGTCACGTTCGCGTGGTGCGTGGGGTCCGGTTGAATGAGAGCAAACAACGGCACCGGCTGAGGCACCTTGCTCGGCGGCAAGGCCAGCAGAACAGGAAAGTCGAGCAGCGGCGACACTGTCGTCAGACTGGCCAGGCGCAGACGAAAGGCCATGAGAATGTCGCGCAGCCGGCTGGTTTGATCTTCTTCAGGGAGTGATTGGTTCGTGACAATTCCCACTTCCCAGAGCGGTCGGGTGATCGTGACAGGGAACGTGATGCCGAGTTGCAGGGCGGTCGGCGTCACGTCGATCAAGATCCCGGCCTGAATCGCCGCTTCTCGGTCGCGAATGGCTGCAGGCATCACAGTCCCCTCCACCAACTCTTGCCCACCGACGTGTTCTAAGGCAAGCGGCTCTTGAGGCTGGAGAGGCTCGCTCTGCGCGGAAGGGGCCTCCGCGGGTTCTTCGACAGTGGACGGAATGGGAATCGCGACGTCTGTGTGAGGCAAGACCTTTACGATACCGTCGTAGACCGCTCGGGCTGCAGCAGACCAGTCCTCATTGAAGGGGCGGCCTGCGAAGGCCGCGTCGGCGGCTTTCTTCTCGTCGTGGGTCAGGGCTTTGGGTGGTGGTGTGTTAGTCATAACATCAACATAAGCCGCTTTGGTGGGATGTCAAGGCCTGGGGTGTTTGACGCTTGCTTGGGAAGCAGTTATTCCGGCAGCGGTTTGCCCCTAGTCTCCGGTGCAAAGATCAGGACCACCAATCCTACTAGATAGATCAATGCCACAGTGCTTGCAGCCCGCCCAAAGCTGCCGAGCTCCGTCACCAGCCAGCCGGTGAGAAATGGCGAGGCGGATGCCAGCACACGCCCGGCATTGAAGCAGAAGCCGGCGCCGGTGGCGCGCAACCTGGTGGGGTAGAGTTCGGGAAGATAGATTGGAAATCCGCTGAAGATGCCGTTATTGAAAAATCCCAGCAGCGGCAACAACATCAAGACGCCGGCATAGGTCGTCGGCAGCAGATACGTGATCGGCAGCATCACGAAGCTGCCGAGGCACATAAAGGCAAACACTGCGCGCCGTCCAAATCGATCCGCCAGCGATCCAAATCCCAAATAGCCGAAGAGGGCTCCCCCGTTGAGGGCCATGATGGCGTAGCTCACAGAGGCCGACAGGGTTGCGGCATCGGAGCCCTTGAGATCTGGTAACTCGCGGATGAGCGTGGGCGCCCAGTTTGTCGACCCCCACAAACCAAAGACGGCGACGAACGCCAGCGCGGATCCTACGATGGTTGACCGTCTTAAGGGGGGATGAAAGATGTCGGTTATATGTGTCGAGCCGATCGCCGTGTCCCGGTCGTGGACCTTTGCCCAACGGTCCGGCTCCTTCACATGCCAGCGGACCAGCAATGACACAAAGGCCGGGAGTACGCCGATCACAAACATGACCCGCCAGCCATAGCCCGCCAACAGTAGATTGAACGACGCAGCGAGGAAGAACCCGATCGCCCAGGCTGACTGGAGAATGCCGGCAGCCTTCGCTCGTTTCTCTTCCGGCCAGGTTTCAGCAACGAGCGCTGCGCCGGCCGCCCACTCCCCGCCGATTCCCAGAGCCGTGAGAAAGCGATAGATGGCCAAATGCCACCAGTCCTGCGACAACGCTGCGAGTCCGGTGAAGATCGCATAGATCAGGATCGTGATGATGAGGGTCTTGGTGCGACCAAGATGGTCCGCTACCACGCCGAAGAAAATCCCGCCGATGGCCCAGCCGATGAGAAAGATGGAGAAGATGATCCCCCCGTACCAGCCGATCTGCTCAGAAGAGACGGTTCCGCCGGGGGACTGGAGTAAATCATGCAGCGCCGGGTGGAGGACGATCGCGTAGATCGTCGCGTCCATCGCATCGAATACCCAGCCAAGCCATGCGATGAACAGGACCAACCACTGGTACCGTGTGATCCCATGCCACCAAGACTGTTTGCTCACAAGGGTCGCCCACATCGAGGGAGCCGGAGTGCTTGAGTACTGAGTGCTGGGTGCTGAGTTGCAAGTGACGGCATGGTTGGGCCAGGCTAAGGAGCTTCAGCCTGGGAGTCAAGATGCGGTGCTGAAAGGTGCATGGTATAGTCGCTGCCATGGCACGAATCGACTTCTACCGGGTGCTGGGCGTCTCGCGCGATGCGTCCGACAATGCGATCAAGAAGGCCTACCGGAAGCTGGTCTTTCAGCACCATCCTGATCGCAACCCTGATAGCGCTCACGCCGAACCCAAGATCCGTGAGATCAATGCAGCCTACGAAGTCATCGGCGACCCGGAGACGCGTCGGAGCTATGACCGACTCAATTGGGGGGATGAAACGACACGCGATGAAGCGGCTGATCCAGCCGTCATCCTCGACGAGATGGAGAAGAAGCTCTTCGATGAAGGGCGAAAGGAAGTGTTCGCGATCTTGATGAAAGATGTGAAGCGGATCAAAGCCGAACTCGCCATGATTCGGGAGCGGACCGTGGCGGATCAAGGGTATGACACGTTCAAGGAAGAGATGATTCGGGAGCGGGCATCGGAGGTTATGGCAGAACTAGTCACGGCTGAGATGGAGGGGCGCACACAGCGGCTCGTTGAAGTGGCGACGGAGATGCTGCTGTCCCAAGGCGTGGTCAAACGAGACGATGAGGGAGGTGTCAGATCGCTACGCGGACAGCTTGAAGACGTGTTCCGCAAAGGACGAATGAAGGGCTTCGCAGCCGCGCTGGAGTTGTTCTACGAGCGGCGTTAGACGTGAAACGTAAAAGGTAAAACGTGAAACATCGTACGATGGCTCAGGCTTCTACCTTTTACTTTTCACGTTTAACGTTTCACGTCGTCGAAAGAGGTCCTGCGACCAACTTGCCTGCCTGCATCACTGCGATAATCCTGCTGCGGTCGCGTAGCAGGTCAATACGTCGAAGTGGATTGCCTTCGAACAATAAGAGATCCGCCAATTTCCCCTTCTCGATGGTTCCCACCTGGTCCTGAATCCCGATCAATCGTGCGGCAGCGGAGGTCGAGGCGAGAATCGCCTGCATCGGGCTCATCCCGAAGGCGACCATCCGTTCGAGTTCCTGGGCGTTTTCGCCGTGAAAGTTAAAGGGCGTCCCCGCGTCCGTGCCCATCGCAATTTGGATTCCGTCCCGCAGGGCTTTCTTGAAGCTCACTTGATGGCGCTTCGTCATGGATTTGGCTTTGTCCAAGGCGCTTTCGGGAATGCCGCACCCGAGTCGGCAGGCGGCAGTGGTGGCCAGCGCGGAGAGTGTCGGCACCATGAAGACACCCTGCTGTTTCATCATGGTCGCAGCTTCTTCGTCCATGAGCGTGGCATGCTCGATCGAATGCACGCCGGCGCGGATGGCATTCTTCATCCCCGACGATCCATGGGCATGGGCGGCGACTTTTCTCCCCGCTCGTTGCGCTTCTTCCACGGCGGCATGGAGCTCCTCCACGGTCATTTGCGCTTGGTCCGGTGAGGTACCAGGCGTAAGGATGCCGCCCGAGGCAATGACCTTAATGACAGCGGCCCCGGCGGCGATTTGCGCGCGCACGACGGAACGGACTTGCTCGGTCCCTTCCACTTCCTGACCGATAAACCGGGCGTGGCCGCCGATCATGCAAATCGCCAGGCCTGCCGCGACAATACGAGGTCCGGGCACGAGACCCGTGTCGATGGCCTGCCTCAATTTAAAAATGGAATGGTCTCGCGATCCCACGTCGCGCACGGTGGTAAAGCCTGCTTCCAAGGTCTGTCGTGCAGACCGGCTCGATTTGAGCAATGTCAGCGAGGGCGTCTCTTTGGCGATCGCGTCGACGACATCCGGTTCAGCACCGAGGCAGAGATGCACGTGACAGTCGATCAAGCCTGGTAATAGCGTCAGTTCCCGGCCATCGATCTTGGTCGTTCCACGTGGAATGGAGAGGTCTCGATCCGGTCCGATGGCGGCAATCGTCGTGCCGTGAATGACCACCGTGGCCCGTTCGATCGTCCGACCGGTCCCGTCGATGACGCGCACCGAGCGAATGGCCACGGACTTCATCATGGTGTATCGATGTCCTCTGCTGTCAGGATGCCGTGCGGCTATAGACCCGTGAAGCAGCCTGGAGGGCGACCCCGGGAGTGGAAAGCCAGCCGCCGAGGAAAAAAAGGCCTTCTAGCGCATTGAGTAGGGTCAAGACATGAGCCCTCGGTCGATGATTCACCCATCAAGCCGATCCGCCAGACCTTCCCCTTGAGTGGGCCGAGCCCGCCGCCGATGTCAATGCCATAGGTCGAGAGCAAGTTCGTCCGTATCTCCGCTTCAGGAATATGAGAGGGGACCGTGACACAGGTCAACATCGGGAGTCGATGTCCCGTCGAGGGAAGGGGAAGAAGCCCGAGTTCGGTCAAGCCCGCGATCAAGGCCTCGCCATTGAGCTGATGGCGAATGAAGCGGGCCGGCAATCCCTCTTCTTCGACAAGTCGCAGCGCTTCCCGCAGGGCATAGAGCATCGAAATCGGCGCCGTGTGGTGATAGGCTCTGGTGCCATCGGCCCAGTAGTCCGCGATCAAGGCCATATCCAAGTACCAACTCTGGCACGGGGTGCGCCGGGCTCTGATGGCGGCCAGCGCGCGGTCGCTGAGGGTGAAGGGAGACAAACCAGGCGGGCAGCTCAGACATTTCTGCGTGCCCCTATAGCAGACATCGATGCCCCAACGGTCGATCTCGACCGGTGCGCCTCCCAGCGAGGTCACAGCATCGACGAGGAAGAGCGTGTCATGGTCGCGGCAGAGACGGGCGATCGGCTCAAGCGGCTGCCAGACACCGGTCGAGGTTTCGGCATGCACGATGGCTACGGCTTTCACCGGGCCGGATCGGCGCAATGCCAGTTCAATGGCCTCTGGTTCTATGATCTGTCCCCATGGGGCTTCCACGCGAATCGCTTTGCCGCCGCAGCGTTCGACAATGGTGGCCCATCTCGTGCCAAACACGCCATTGACCCCGACGATCACCGCATCGCCCGGCTCAACGATATTCACAACCGACGCCTCCATGCCGGCTGAGCCGGTGCCGGAGACTGCGATGGTGAAACGGTTGTTGGTCTGAAAGACGGCGCGCAACAGGGCTTGGATATCGTCCATAACCCCAAGAAAGGCCGGGTCCATGTGGCCGACTAGGGGGGTTGAGAGCGCACGTAGGACTCGCGGATGCACCATACTCGGCCCTGGGCCAAGGAGCAGTCGGCGTGGGGGGGTAAAGCTCTGAACTGGCATATCACTCCAGATCTAACAGGATGCTGAAAAAGTCCGCCGCCTGTCTCGTTCATTTGGTCTGTTCGGTCTGTCTGGTCCATCTGGTCTCTCTGGTTGCTGGTTCAACCAAATAAACAAGACAGACCAAACAGACGAGACAGACCAGATAACCAGACAGATCGGGCTTATCCAAGACGTGCGGACCATCGAACTACCGTTTTGCCTAGTTTAGCTTTCCCCAGCCTGCTAAGAAAGCTCCTCAGTATAGCGGAGTTGAGTTGCCTTCGGCCACGGGTACTCTGGACGATCTCCTTCGTCGCCTAGCAGGCTTCGGGAAAAACCATTTCGGTACAGCAGAACTTCGATGGCCGCACGTCTGGAGCAAGAGAGGAACACCCCCCGCAGGATGCTCAAAAAGGCCGCCCAGCAAGGCCGCAGCAAGTGAAGAGGCGATGCATACTCTGTTCGGTACGGGGAGCCTCTGAGCGAAGCGAGAACGCCGCTGACGGACTTTTTCAGCATCCTGCTAGCCACTCCGAGGGGGTTTCGAGGGAGAAAAACAGCATGTTATAGTTCGAACGATGATTGAATCAGCCGCTGTTTCTCTCAACGAGCCGCCACAGTCCAAGTCCTGGTGGCGAGCCACAGACCCCCCGCCGCCGATCGGGATCTATTCTGGTCGGTTCTCGCCCACAGTCACGCTGTTGTCTGCGCTCTTCCTCACGGTGGCTCTGGCGTCGGTTGTATGGCTGTCGTCATCATCATCCAAGCTGGATCGGATCGAGTCGCCCGAGCGAGCGCTCAGTCTGATGGTCAGTCGGACCAGGGATGTGCAGGAGGGACTCAAGCGCGCGCCCCAGTGGGAGCAGCAGCTCCTTGCTTGGGCCTCTGGCGACAACGCGGCTGAACGGGCGCACGAAATTGAATGGTATCAGGAACTGGCGGGGATTTCTGAAGACCCGTTGGTTCCCCTTCAGTTGGCAATTCTCCAAGCCGAAGCCGGTCATGTCTCGCAGGCGCTTCTCTTCGCGCATGAGTGGGCCGGGGCAGAAGACCCTCTTCCTCAGTTCGCCGATCTGGTGATGGCCGCCTATGGCGAAGGACCGGTTCATGACGCGGACCGGTATGTCTTGTGGCAGGCAGAGCTGGCAGAGGCGTTGCCGGCCGGCTGGTTTTACGATCGCCTGGCTGAACGTTTGGCACGCCGTGCCAACGATGCCGCGCTTGTGGCCAGTATTCAGGAACAGGCCGCGGTGCGCGTGGACCGCCAGTTTGTCCGGTCGCATCGCTTGACGTTCGTGGAACTCGGAGCGATGGCCGTCGGCACCGTGGTATGCGTGCTGCTCTGGTTCAGACGGAATGAGCCTTCCAGTTTCGTCAGGCTTCATGAACCGGGCGTGCCGCCGCCGTGGCCGGGCGGCATCGGGGCGGCGGTGTTGCTGCGCGGGGGCGCGATCGGTGCGATGCTCACGGCCATGTTTTTGATCTATGCGCCACCCGACAATGCCTCGCTCCGGGCGTTGGCCATTCCGATGACGAATGTGCCGTTACTCCTCTTGGCCTACCGTCATCTCTTCCGGCCGTCCGGCATGACATTCGATGAAGGATTTGGGTTGAAAATCGGATGGGCCCGTGTCGGTCCTCTGATGGCCGCGGTACTGGCGGTGGTGGCAGCCGGTTTGTGGGGCGAGTGGGTAATGGATCGGTTGTCGGAGCCGTTCCATCTGGCGAGTCACTGGACCGAATGGTTCGACGCAGATCTGGTCTGGGCCTCGCCCTCCCTGACGGCCATGAGTTTAGTCGAATACGTGATCTTTGCGCCTGTGTTTGAGGAACTCGCGTTTCGCGGGCTCCTGTTCGCCATCCTGCGCCGAAAGTTCCGCTTCCTTCCGGCCGCGCTGATCAGCGCGAGCATCTTCGCCATCGCCCATGGCTATGGATTGGTCGGCTTCATCAGCGTCCTGTGGAGTGGCGTCCTCTGGGCTTGGATATATCAAAAAACCGGGAGTCTGTTGCCTGCTATCCTCGCCCATGCGATCAACAACTTGCTGGTGTGTCTTGCAGTGATGGCCCTCCTCCGGTAATCGGACGGTAAAACTGGCTTCCAACGTCGTTCTCAACTCACCCAAATCCTCAACGTACCCCAGAGGGTACGCCTCTGGTTTTGACAAGCCTGCTTAGGATTTTGACCTTGTTGATTGAATGAAATCGAGTGCTTCGTACAAGTTGGGGTGCTGAAATCGATAATCTAGTTTAGAACGAAGCTTGGCGTTGCTGATCCGTTTTCCCGGTGAATGGTCTTCTTTTGCTACTTCCGCAGCCACACCCCATCGCTGCTGCGCAGTGCCGCAGATCTCGTTCCAGGTGTGTGGTAGGCCATCGCTGACGTTGTAGACTTCGCCAGGTGTCCCCTTCTCGACCGCCGCCAGACAAATGGCAGCCAGGTCTTCTACATGAATCAGATTCACATACTTCCGTGATGGGCCGACACGGCCTTGTCTGATCCAATCCAGCGGGTTCCGCCCCGGTCCATAGATGCCTGCCACGCGCAAGATGGTCGCGCCCCAGTTGATACGCAAGAACTCTTCCCCCTGCACGCGCGGCTTGGTCAGGTTGACCGGAGCGGATTCGTCAATCCAGGGCGGAGGATATTCTGTGGAATGATCGGACACCTCGTAGGCGGAAGTGCTCCCTAAAACGACAATGCGTCGAGGTAGCGCGTCGAGCGTGCCTGCGAAGGCCTGTACCTGTTCGAGCGGTGTGGCGGGAAAACGCCAGATGAGATCGGCGTTCACGGGAATGTTCAACCAGGTCGAGGGTTGTTCCAAATCGAATATCAGTCGATGTTCCGAAGGAATGCCTGCGAGATTGTTCAGGGGATTCCTGCTGGTGGCATAAACAGTCCTCCCCTGCGAGGTCCCCGTTCTGTACAACACACGTCCTGTGTAGCCGGATCCCAGCACCACGAGCGGTGATGTCGTGTGTCTCGTCACTCGATACCCCCCCCCATCCGTAAGGCTGGGCCATCTTTTCACAGTCGCATATAATGGCACAACTGTTGCGCAAGAGAGGTATTCGTAAGAGAATGCTCTATATGAAATCCATTGCGTCTGTGTTGTCGATCATTGCCCTTGGTTTCGGACTCTTCGGCTGTTCCAGCAGTGGGGGCGGGGGCGGCGGGAGCAGCACATCAACCTTTGCAGTGTCAACGACCGCAGCCAATTTCGGTGTGGTCGGAAACGCTTATACTTCGACCCTTGCAGCCACAGGAGGAACGGCTCCGTTCACCTGGACTGCGGTTGGTGGCGTCTTGCCGGCTGGATTATCATTGAATGCGTCCACAGGTGCCATGACTGGTACACCAGTAGCACCCCCTGGGAATTTCAATGCGACATTCACTGTGACGGACAGCACGGGTATGACCGCGACCGGTTCAGTGCTGTTTGCCGTCCATCCGAGGACCGACCTGGTCTCCATCGATAATAGCACTCCACCAGTCCCCGGGGGGCCTGGTGGGGCAGTCAGCAGCAGTCCATCGATCAGCAACGATGGTCGCTTTGTGGCATTCGCCTCAACGGCCAGCAACCTGATCCCTGGCGTCGGCGGGTCACAAATTTATCTCCATGACTGGCAGACGAATCAAACGTCTCTCGTGTCGCGTGACAGCGGTGTGGCGATCACCGCCGGTAATGGAGTAAGCAGTGCCCCCTCGATCAGCTCGGACGGCCGTTTCGTAGCCTTCTTCTCGAGCTCAACAAATCTAGTGACCGGTGTGAGTGGCCAGCAGATTTATCTGCGCGACTTCCAAACCGGTGTCACGAGCCTGGTGTCGAAAGACAACCTTGGCAATCAAGCCAACGGATTGACTACAACGTCGCCAAGCATCAGCAGCAATGGGCGCTTTATAGCGTATGTCTCAAACGCCACGAACTTAGTTTCTTTAGTGTCGGGTCAGCAGGTCTATATGTACGACACCCAAACTAGTGTGGTGTTCCCAAACGGGCAGACGACGCTCATTTCCAAAGACAATAGTCCCACGCCGCTGCCGGGAGATGGGGTGAGTAGCGCTCCATCCATCAGTCAGGACGGATGTTTCGTGGCATTCGCCTCGCTGTCGACGAATTTGATCTCTCCGGCCCCCGGAAACCAGCAGATTTATGTTCGTGGTCCCCTACCGGGTCCGGGAATCTGTGGCGCCTCCGAGCAGACAAGCCTCATCTCGGAGGACAACAGCGCCTCCCCAGGCAATGGCCTCAGCAGCACCCCATCCATCAGTTCAAACGGGCGCTTCGTCGCCTTCACCTCGGTTTCTAGTAATCTGACGACGGATCCGGACCCAGGCCCGTCTCAGATCTTCCTCCGGGACACTCAGTCGAGTACCACCACGTTGGTCTCGCAGGCCACCGGCGTGGCCGTGGCGGTCGGTAATGGAGCCAGCAGTAATCCCACCATCAGTGCTGACGGGCGCTTCGTCGCCTTCACCTCGTTGGCCACGACCCTGGCGCTGACTCCAGGTGGCAGCGGTGCTCAGATTTTTTTACGCGATACTCAAACCAACACGACCTCACTTGTGTCGCAGGACGCGGCCGGCAATGCCGGCAACGGGGCCAGCAGCCACCCCACCATAAGCGCCGACGGCGGGTTTGTGGCCTTCTCTTCGGTATCGACGAATCTCGGTGCGAACGGAAATCAGATCTATGTCCGCGCGCTACCTTAACCGGTAGAGCTTCCTCTGGTGACGTGGTACGATCACGTGCCATGCCCCTTTCTCGATTTCACCCTCTCATTGCTGAGTGGTTTCATTCGAGCATTGGCATCCCGACCGACGTGCAGGTTCTGGCTTGGCCGGTCATTCAATCGGGGGCTGATGTTCTGATTGCTGCGCCAACTGGCTCCGGCAAGACCTTCGCCGCCTTTCTTTCCTGCATCGATCACCTCTTCAAGCAAGCCCTCGCGCGTGAACTCGATGACCATACGCAGGTGCTCTATGTCTCGCCGCTTAAAGCGCTCAGCAACGACATACAGAAAAACCTACAGCAGCCTCTGGCTGAAATCGGTACCGCAGCCTTGTCTGTCGGGCTCTTGATGCCGGAACTCCGGGTTCTGGTCCGCACCGGCGACACGTCGATGCCGGAGCGCCAGCAGATGCTCAAGCGACCACCCCATATTCTCGTCACCACGCCGGAGTCGCTCTATATTTTATTGACGGCAGAGAAAAGCCGCCGACTATTGCAGACCGTCCGGACCGTCATTGTCGATGAAATCCACGCCGTTGCGCCGAATAAACGCGGTGCTCACCTGGCCCTGTCGCTGGAGCGATTGGAAGCGCTGACGCTCACGAAACCTCAACGCATCGGCCTCTCCGCGACGCAACGGCCGATCGAAACCGTCGCACAGTTCCTGGTGGGCGCTCGTCCGATGCCGACGATCATCGACGTGGGGCATAAGCGTGAGATGGATTTGGCCGTGGAAATACCGAAGGACGAACTGAGCGCCGTGGCCACGAACGCGATTTGGGCCGATGTCTATGATCGCATCGCCGAACTGGTCCGGCAGCATCGCTCGACCTTGGTCTTCGTCAATACGAGGCGCCTCGCTGAACGAGTGTCGCACTCCCTGGAAGAACGGCTACGGGATTTAGGCGCCGACGTCGTTGCGGCGCACCATGGCAGCCTTTCACGCCAGATTCGCTTGTCGGCCGAAGAGNNACTCAAGAGCGGCAAGACGCGCGTCGTCGTCGCAACAGCCTCGCTGGAACTCGGCATCGATATCGGTGCCGTGGATCTTGTCTGTCAGATCGGTTCACCCCGTGCGATTACCACCTGTCTGCAGCGGGTTGGCCGGGCCGGTCACTGGATCAAGGCCATTCCCAAGGGCCGTCTCTTTGCGATGACGAGGGATGACTTGCTCGAATGTGCGGCGCTGATGCGTGCAATTCGGACAGGAGTCCTGGAT
>PLBR01000022.1 GCA_003135435.1 Nitrospira sp.
TGCTGTCCACATTGTGGACGGCGGGGTAGCACGCCGCCACGTGAGTGGCAGGATGTTTCGGTCTTGCGCTGCCCCCGTCCACACTGTGGGCAGCTGCTCCCGCGCGCGTGGCAGAAATCTCCACCGCGATGTCGATGTGAAAAAAAGCCTCATGCTGCCGTGCGGAGGTTGCCTTGTCGCGCTGCGTGATCGCGGCTCCTGGAGCCTCCTCGTGCGTCGCCTCGTGGGCCACCGCTCTCAGGCCGCCGCCCGATACACGGCGGCGGGCGTCCGGTACCCCAGCGCCTGATGGAGTCGCTCGCGGTTGTAGAAGCGGAAATAGGCGGCCAGATTCCTCACGGCGTCGGTGAACCCGGCGTAGTCCTTGAGGTACACCTCCTCGTACTTCACCGAGCGCCACAGCCGCTCCACAAACACATTGTCCAGTGCCCGTCCGCGCCCATCCATGCTGATCTGCACGCCCGCGGCCTCCAACCGCCCCGTGAATGCCGCGCTCGTGAACTGCGCCCCCTGGTCGGTGTTGAAGATCTCCGGCTGCCCGTGGCGCAGCGCCGTCTCCAACGCCGTCACGCAGAACTCCGTGTCCAATGTCGGCGCCAGCTCCCACGCCAGCACGTAGCGACTGTACCAGTCGAGCACGGCCACCAGGTACACAAACCCACGCGCCAAGCGGAGGCGGTTATGTCCATACTCCACACGTGGTTGGGCCGTGTCACCACCACACCTCGGAGCCGATACGGAGACACCCTGTGCTGCGGGTGGGGGTGACTCGTGTTCGGCCCCGGCGCCAGACCCGCGAGCCCCAGGAGGCCCATCAAGCGCCGGACCCGCTTGCGAGTGATCCGGTGCCCCCTGCCGCGCAGGTACACCGTGATCTTGCGGCTGCCGTAGAACGGGTGCCGAGTGTATTCGGCGTCGATCGCCTCCAGCAGCCCTCTTTCCTGCTCATCCCGGTCGGCGGCCGAGTGTGGCGCATAGACCGTGGACCGGGTGATCCCGGCCAGGTCGCATGGTCGGGTCAGCGCGACGGGATCATGGGGGCTGACCCATTGCCTGCGAGGTGCGACAGGTTGATCCCGGACTTTTTTTTAAGCCAGTCCAACTCCATCTTCAACCGCCCGATCTCGGAATACCGCCGCTCCGGACTCGCCGACGGGTCGGCAGGTTTCGGGCCGCGCTGGGATCAAACAGGCTGGCTGCCTGCGCTTGCAGCTCGTTCTTCCACAGCCCCACGTGGGTCGGATGCACCCCATACCCCTGGGCAATCTCGTGCACCGTCTTGACCGCTCGGATCGCCTCCAGTGCCCCCGTGGCCTTGAACGGCCCACTAAAATGCATGCGCGTACGTACACGCATGCCTGCTCCTTTGTTACAGCAGGCGACCATCTTAAACGACTGTCCGGAAATTGGGGTCCACTATAGTTGCCGGAATTCATTCTGAACTTGATCCTGTTGCCGATAAATCTCAGCGGCTGGGAGAAATCACAGGCTGACCAAGCAGGTCGAGCAGGCTACCGTGGAGTCACCGGTGTCCGAATGGCTGCTGCCGCACATGCACCTATGCAAGCACAAGGCCGGCGAGGTGCTGTTCCGCAAGGGCGACGTGGCCGACAAGATCGTGTATGTGGCCAGCGGGAAGCTGAAGTTGCAGGGTATCGACCACTTCATCGGCCCGGGCGAATTGATCGGGGAAATCGGCCTGTTCTCGCCCGAGAAAGTGCGCACGCTGACGGTGGTGTGCGATACCGACTGCGAGCTGTACCAGATGACCGACGAGCAGATCCATCGTCTGTACTACCAGAACCCGAAGCTGGGTTTCTTCTTCATGCGGCTGATCGTCGAACGACTGTTGCGCGACGTGAAGCGCGGCGCGATCGAGCCGGGAACGGTTTAGCCCGGATTATTCATGGGGTATAAGAACGGGGACATTCTGAATTCCTTATATCGCCAGCCTATCGTCAGGCACAAGAAAACCAGAATATCCCTTTAAGTCCCCCCGAGACGATAGAAGCCGACAGCCGGTGGGTCATCGAGGAAGTGTTGACGAGACACAAGTGGAACCAGACGAGAGCGGCGGAAGAACTCGGTCTGCAGCGCACCTACTTCACCAAGCTGCTTCGCCAGAAGCAGATCTGCGGCAGGCCGCCGAAGAGTTCCTCTTCTTCCGCCCCGGATAACAACCCTGACCATCCCTGACGAGAACCGGCACAGCGAAGTAGCCCCCCTCGGCCACAGCCTGAGAGTGAAAACAGCCGACTGCCATTCGTACCCGAAGATTGACAAGCCGCAGGCAAACCAGTAGCCTCACAGCCACGAACACATTGAATCAACACAGGGTTGTTGATGGAAGAGAATAGGCTCCATATGCAGCTTGAGACGGCAATCCGCCACATACAGGCATCTGTGCCGGGCGTGATCGCGCTCTACAGCTTCGGCTCACAGGCTCAGGGTGTGGCTCGGCCAGACAGCGATATGGACATCGCAGTACTCGCCTCCACTCCGATCCCCGAATTGCGCCGATTTGCACTCGCACAGGAGCTGGCCGTGCATGTACATCGCGATGTCGATCTCGTGGACCTCCGTAAGGTCTCCACGGTGATGCGGATGCAAGTGTTGTCAACTGGAGTCTGCCTCAAGGCTCCTGACGAACTGGCACGCCAGGAATTTGAAATGTACGTCTATGCGGACTATGCGCGCCTCAACGAGGAACGGCGAGAGGTGGTGAACGGCATCGCTCAACGTGGACTGGTCTATGGTTGACGATGTCATTCTCAACAAAGCCGCCACTATCGAGCGTTGTCTCCAGCGTGTCGTTGAGGAGCATGCGGGAAATGACGCGAATCTCGTGGCAAATCAGACCAAGCAGGATGCCATTATCCTCAACCTTCAACGTGCCTGTGAAACCTCAATCGACCTGGCCATGCATGTCATCAGCCGCCGACGCCTGGGCATTCCACAAGACAGCCGGGACGCCTTTGCTATCCTTCAGGCTTCCGGAATTCTCCCCGCCGACTTGGCCGTTCGGATGCAGCACATGGTCGGCTTTCGCAATATCGCTGTCCATGAATATACTCGTCTCAATGTGGATGTGGTTCGCTCCATCATCACCAAGCAACTGGACGACTTTCGATTCTTCTCCTCAACCATTGTCAAAGCCTTCGCCTCGCCCACAGGGGGGGCAGAGAGTCGGCCATGAAGAGGACCGGGTGGGACCAGTCTTGGAAGCAGTAGGTTGAGGTTAAGTTTAGGCTAAGGGTTGAACGCGGAGTTGACTTTTACACTCAACCTCAACTTCAAGCGCGTATCAACTCGCCGCGTTAGTCTTTCCTCGTCGCACTTTGTACCGAGCTTGAGGGACGCGCCAGTCTGTCTTCGACTGCTCGCACAAACGCTTCTGTGGCCTTGGGATCTGAGAGTGGCGCTGGCTGACCTGTTTGAGCCAATTCAGACGTGATCGCTTCATGCACCTGCTCTGATGAAGGCTGAGACTTCACCTGCTTCCAGCCTTTGCGTTCGATGCATTGGTTCATGTCTGTAAAAACCTGGCTCACATAATCCGGATGCGCCGTGGGATTTTGACGGTAGGCAATCGCGGCGGGACTCTTCTCCAACTCCATGGCACAGGCCTCACGATCCTCCAACAGACTATTCTTGCTGCCGGCGTTGTCGAACATCGGCTCGCCGCAGCCGGCGGACAGGAGCAACAGCCCCATCACGATCCACAGTACCAGGTAGATAGGCTGAAAGTTTTTAGGGGTTGGGATTCTTGCGCAACGAGGATTCATCTCTGCTTGAACCCAAGGTCGTAGAAACCAACTTCAGCCTTCAGCCTGAACACCTGAGTAGTTACGATCCACATACTCGTGCGAGTTGGAAAGGGGAATCGTAATGGCCCTGAGTCGTCGCGCCGACGCACCTCGACCCATTTCTTCTTTACCGATCAGGCTGTTTGTCGCTGACTTCGACGATCTTTTCTCCAGCTACAAGAAGAGTTGCTGCTGAAGGCCAGGCCTGCGTAAGTATCGCCTTCAACTTTGCGTTCGACGTGTTCCCGCAGGTGACCCACAGGATCTGCGGTGGCGAGCCGAGCTGGGCAACAAAATCGACAAGATCGCGGTCTTTCGTTAGCAAAACGGCTTTCGCCTCCCTCGCGGCAAGAAATATATTGCGATCCGTTGCGTTGCGCAAGGCCAAGTCCTTGACTGGCATGGCTTCAATGCCATGCGTCAAAATGAACCACTGGGCGATCTCAGGAGAAATCTGCGCGTCGATCCAGATCTTCACGCCGCGAGGATGGGATGATCGAGCCGGCTGCTGGCAAAACGAAGGCAAGCCGAGATGTCTTCCGCTTCGAGATCCGGCAACTCTTTGATGACTTGTTGCTGAGTGAGCCCTGCGGCGAGAAGATCCAGGACGTCAATCACCCGAATCCGCATCCCACGAATACAGGGCCGCCCTCCGCATTGTGCAGGATTCACAGTGATGCGTTCTGCAAGTTCAGCCATGATGAAAACCTCCTGAGCAAATCCGCCGCCTACATACTATACCGAATGAATTCCGATCCACAGGCTGGGAGGTAAGTCTACTGAAAACTTGGTCGTTTATCTACTACCCCATCGAACATCACCTGGACTAGGAGTCTGGCTTGTGCGCGTACAAGAACGGGGACATTCTGAATACTTTATATCGCCAGCCTATCGTCTGGCAGAAGAAAACCAGAATGTCCCCTTAATTCCCCCTCTAAACCTCAACCTTCCCTATCAACGCACCGAACTTGAGGGACGCGCCAATCTGTTTTCGACCGCCCGTGCCAAGGCTTCTGTGGCCTTGGGATCTGAGAGCGGCACGGGCGGACCTGTTTCAGC
>PLBR01000252.1 GCA_003135435.1 Nitrospira sp.
TCCTGCTCCATCCAATCCATCGTCGCTGCACCTTCGTGAACCTCACCCATCTTGTGTGAGATCCCGGTGTAGTAGAGAATCCGCTCAGTTGTCGTCGTCTTACCGGCATCAATGTGAGCCATGATGCCGATGTTCCGAGTTTGTTCTAATGGTGATTGACGCGCCACGTACTTCCCCTAAAAATATATGTGCTGCAACCCGAGCCAGTGAAACGCTGCGACTTACAAGCACCCGCGTGAGCGGATCGCAGCACGGCCCAGCTGCAGCACAGAACGACGCTACCAGCGATAGTGCGCGAACGCCTTATTGGCTTCCGCCATCCGATGCACGTCTTCCCGTTTCTTCACCGCCGCCCCCGTATTGTTCGACGCGTCCAGCAACTCAGCCGCGAGCTTCTCTCGCATGCTCTTACCGCCGCGAGTACGCGAATACTCCGCTAACCATCGGAGAGCCAGCGACATCCGGCGAGCCGGACGAATTTCTACCGGCACCTGATACGAGGCACCGCCCACCCGACGGGACTTCACCTCAACGACCGGCTTCACATTATCAATCGCCGTCCGGAATACTTTCAGTGGATCGTTGCCGGTCTTCTCCTGAATAACATCGAAGGCTCCATAGCAAATGCGCTCGGCCGTACTCTTCTTTCCACCCGACATCAGGATATTCAAGAACTTCCCGACGAGCTTATCCCGATATCGCACATCAGGGAGAGGATCGCGGTGGTCTAAAAATCTAGTTCTTGGCATGTGTCATTCACTCTCTCATTACCAACTGTGACAATCTTCCTACTTGGGACGCTTTGCTCCATACTTCGAGCGACTCTGCTTTCGATCCGCTACACCTACGGCATCAAGGGCACCTCTGATGATGTGATAGCGCACACCCGGCAAGTCCTTCACACGGCCACCACGCACGAGCACAATGGAATGTTCTTGAAGGTTGTGGCCGACACCAGGGATGTATGTCGTGACTTCCATCCCGTTCGTCAACCGGACACGCGCGACTTTACGCAGCGCCGAGTTCGGCTTCTTTGGCGTTGAGGTATAGACACGAAGACAAACGCCACGCTTCTGCGGACAGGACTTGAGTGCGGGACTCTTCGTCTTCGCGTGAGCCAGCTGGCGACCTTTTCTGACTAACTGATTAATCGTTGGCATTAGTACTTCACTCTCATCTTCGGCACAGTTTGACTGCCTTACTCAACCCTTCAAGGGCAAAGCCGGTCGATTGTAGTGAGCATTGGTCGCGGTGTCAAGCCTTCAGCACCACCGCATGCATTATGAGCGAGCAGGCTCACCCGATCCCGCTGCTACGCCCTCGTGCGTAAGCACCGCAACATCTCCCTGACCAACAATTACGGGCTCAGGCTTGGGACTAATGACAAAGGTGTCCCGATACTCTTCGAAGCCGGTTCCAGCTGGAATCAAGCGACCGACGATGACATTTTCTTTTAGGCCCAACAGATTATCAACGCGCCCGTTGATCGCAGCTTCCGTCAAGACACGCGTGGTCTCCTGGAATGAGGCTGCCGAGATAAAGCTATCCGTAGTCAATGCTGCCTTGGTAATGCCAAGTAGTACCGGCTTCCCAAGACCCGGCTGCCCACCCTTAGCCAGCACTCGCTCATTTTCTTCGTCAAATAACATCTTGCTGACTTGACTGCCGGGCAAAAACTCTGTATCGCCAGGATCTTCGATTCTGACCTTGCGCAGCATCTGCCGCACTATGATCTCGATGTGCTTGTCGTTGATCGTTACACCTTGTAGCCGATACACATCCTGCACTTCATCGACGAGATACTTTTGCAACTCGTTCGGGCCCAGCACATCGAGGATGTCGTGCGGATTGGCCGATCCATCCATCAACGGCTCACCAGCCCTAACCCAATCACCCTCGTGCACGTTCACATGCTTACCCTTAGGAATAAAATATTCCTTCACATCGCCCATCTTGTTATTGACCAAAACTTTCCGCATGCCCTTCACGAAACCATCGTACGAGACTTCGCCATCGATCTCGCTGATGACGGCCGTCTCCTTTGGCTTTCTGGCCTCAAACAACTCGGCCACGCGAGGCAGACCACCCGTGATGTCTTTCGTCTTGGTCGTCTCTCGCGGAATCTTGGCTAACACATCACCAGGATGAACCTCCGCACCCTTTTCAACGAAGATATGCGCGCCGACCGGAAGCAGATAGCGAGCCACGTTTGCCGCCGCTGCAACCTTGGCGGTTTTCCCACTGGTATCCTTGATCGACACGCGTGGACGCAGCGTTGCGCCACTGTGCTCGACGATGACCTTACGGGAAAGGCCGGTGACTTCATCAAATTCTTCCTTCATGGAGACACCTTCGATAATGTCTCCATACGCCACCTTACCGCCGACCTCAGTGAGGATGGTCAGTGAGTACGGATCCCATTCGACCAATTTCTGTCCCACCTCAACGCGACCACCATTTTTAATCTTGATCTTGGCACCGTAGACGACGCCGTACTTCTCGCGCTCACGCCCTGTCTCATCAACAATGGCAATCTTGGCGTTCCGATTCATGACGACCCATTCGCCATCCTTATTCTGAACCGCGATCCCGGCGTTATTGAAGTCGGCATTCTTCTTGGCATCGAAGCTCATAAACTTGATGGTGCCGGCATGCTTTGCTTCGGTCACCGTCTGCTCAACCACTTTACTCGCCGTTCCACCGATGTGGAACGTCCGCATGGTCAGCTGCGTTCCAGGTTCACCGATTGACTGTGCGGCAATGACACCAACGGGCTCGCCTTTTTCGACCAACCGCCCGCGGGCTAAATCGCGCCCATAACAGGAGCGACAGACTCCACGGCGTGACTGACAGGTCAGCACCGAACGAATCTTAACGTGGTCAACCGCAGCTTCCACGATCGCCTTTGTCCGGTCCTCGTCAATCTCCTCATTGAACGACACAATGATCTCACCTGTTACCGGATCACGAATGTCTTCGGCGGCCAACCGTCCCAACACACGCTCTTCGATCGGCTGAATGATTTCGCCCCCCTCGACCAATGCGCTCACAGTGATGCCATCAGTAGTGCCACAATCGATTTCGTTGATAATCACATCCTGTGCGATATCCACCAAGCGACGCGTGAGATAACCGGAGTTTGCGGTCTTCAACGCCGTATCGGCCAACCCCTTACGGGCACCGTGCGTCGAAATGAAGTACTGCAACACCGTTAATCCTTCACGGAAGTTGGCGGTAATCGGAGTCTCGATGATTTCACCGGACGGCTTCGCCATCAATCCACGCATACCACCCAACTGGCGGATCTGCTGCGAGCTTCCTCGAGCACCGGAGTCCGCCATCATGAAGATTGGATTGAAGGACTCGGCCTTGCTCGGATCGCCACCCGCGCCCAATTCCTTCATCATTTCATTGGCAATCTGTTCAGTCACATGAGCCCAGATGTCGATCACCTTGTTATAGCGTTCGCCGTTGGTGATCAACCCCTCGGCATACTGCCGTTCGATCTCCGCGACCTCATGCTGAGCCTTCCCCAGCAATTCTTGTTTTTTTGTCGGAATATGCATGTTATCGATGCAGATCGAGATGCCGGCACGCGTGGCATACTCGAACCCCGTGTCCTTGACCTTATCGAGGAACGTGACGGTCTCACGATGACCGCACTGGCGATAGACGGTGTCGATGAGCTTCGTCATTTCCTTCTTGGTCATGAGCTTATTCGCGTTGGCGAACGGCAATCCAGGAGGGAGCACGTCCGACAGGATGACTCGCCCGACGGTGGTCTGAACGAGGCTCCCCTCGATCCGCACCTTGATCCGCGCATGCTCTTCCAGTTCTCGCGAGTCAAACGCAATGCGCACTTCCTCCGGCGAACCGAACACTTTCCCCTCACCCTTGCAGCCCGCGCGCTCTTTGGTCAGCCAATAACAGCCGAGCACCATGTCCTGCGACGGCACCGCAATCGGCTTGCCGTTGGCGGGCGAGAGAATGTTATTGATCGACATTAGCAGCACGCGTGCCTCGACCTGCGCTTCGACCGACAGCGGAACGTGGACCGCCATCTGGTCACCGTCGAAGTCAGCATTGAATGCGGCACAGACCAGCGGATGCAGCCGGATGGCCTTGCCTTCAACCAACACGGGGTCAAACGCCTGGATACCGAGGCGGTGCAACGTCGGTGCACGGTTCAGCAGTACAGGATGATCGCGAATCACCTCGTCAAGCACGTCCCACACTTCCGGCCGTTCTTTTTCAACCAAGCGTTTGGCACTCTTGATCGTAGTCGCCGCGCCTCGTTCCTCCAGCTTGTGGAAGATAAAAGGCTTGAAGAGTTCGAGCGCCATCTTCTTGGGTAACCCGCATTGATGCAGCCGAAGCTCTGGTCCCACGACGATGACGGTTCGGCCCGAATAATCGACCCGTTTACCGAGTAGGTTTTGGCGAAAGCGTCCCTGCTTTCCCTTCAGCATATCGCTCAACGATTTGAGCGGCCGCTTGTTGGGTCCACGAATCGCGCGACCGCGACGGCCGTTATCAAAGAGCGCATCAACTGCTTCCTGCAACATCCGCATTTCGTTTCGGATAATCACGCCTGGCGCCTTCAGTTCGATCAGCCGCTTCAGCCGATTATTCCGATTGATGACGCGGCGGTATAGATCGTTCAGATCCGATGTCGCAAAACGTCCGCCGTCCAGCGGCACGAGTGGGCGCAATTCCGGTGGTAGCACCGGGATCACATCCATGATCATCCACTCGGGCATGTTTCCAGACTTGCGGAAGGCCTCGATAACTTTGAGTTGTTTCGCATACTTTTTCTTCAGCGCTGCGGAAGCCGACGTCTTAGCCTTAGCCTTGATCTCATCCCACTTGGCATTGATGTCGATTTTGCGGAGCAACTCCCGAATGGCATCGGCACCGATACCGACTTTGTAGGAACCGGGGCTGTATCCAGATTGGAGCGAGCGAAGCTTTTCCTCCGAGACCAGCTCCTTCTCCGTCAAATCTGTCGATCCTGGATCGACACAGACATAGCTCTCGAAATAGAGAATCCGCTCCAGCCCTTTGAGGCTCATATCGAGCAAGGTTCCGATCCGGCTCGGCACGCCCTTGAGGAACCAAATATGTGCGACCGGTGCCGCGAGTTCGATATGGCCCATACGCTCTCGGCGGACTTTGGACTGAATGACCTCGACACCGCACTTGTCGCAGACAATGCCGCGGTGCTTCATGCGCTTGTACTTGCCGCAGTTGCACTCGTAGTCCTTCACNNTCACCGTAGGACCACGACCGAATCTTTTCGGGCGACGCGATCCGGATCCGCATCGAATCGAATGAAACCGCATCACGCGGCTTCTCAAACAATGTATAGACGCCTTCCAAAGTAATGACCTCCTCTGATGCCGACCGCTATGGCCGGCACACAAATGGGTTAGTCTTGCGACTTGATCAGTTCGACGTCGAGCCCCAAACTCTGGAGCTCTTTGACCAAGACATTAAACGACTCGGGCAATCCAGGCTCCAGGAACGGCTCACCCTTGACGATCGCTTCGTACATCCGCGATCGTCCCGGCACGTCATCTGATTTCACCGTCAAGAACTCTTGCAGTGTGGAAGCAGCGCCATAGGCCTGCAACGCCCACACTTCCATTTCTCCTAACCGCTGGCCACCGAATTGAGCCTTGCCACCGAGCGGCTGCTGCGTGACGAGCGAATAGGGACCGATCGACCGGGCGTGAATCTTGTCGTCGACCAAGTGGTGCAGCTTTAGGACGTACATGTACCCGACCGTGACGGGGCTGCCGAACATCTCGCCGGTCCGGCCGTCCATCAGCATAGTTTGCCCGCTGGTCGGCAAGTTCGCCTTCTTGAGCAGTTCCTTAATCTCTGTTTCTGACGCCCCGTCGAACACCGGACTCGCCACCTTGATCCCCAGCGCCTTGGCCGCCCAACCCAGGTGAGTTTCCAGAATCTGACCGACGTTCATACGTGATGGCACACCGAGCGGATTGAGCACAATTTCCACGGGCGTCCCATCCGGCAAGCACGGCATGTCTTCTTCGGGCAAGATCCGAGAGACCACGCCTTTGTTTCCATGCCGCCCGGCCATCTTGTCGCCGACCTGAATCTTGCGCTTCATCGAGACATAGACCTTGACGAGCTTGATCACGCCAGGAGGAAGCTCATCGCCCCGCTTCAGACGCCCAACCTTCTCGTCGTATAACGTCTGAAGGATTTCGATCTGCTCCTTCGCCCGCCGCTCGACGTCCTCCAGCTCTTTTTGCTCGTCAGGATCGCTCAGAATGATGTATCGGACGGTCTCATCCGGCAACCGCTTGAGAATCTCCGCAGTCAGCTTGCCCTTCTTCTTCAGAATGACATCCCCGCTCTCAGGATCCATCAAGTCACGACCAACCACCTTCCCAAGCAGCAGCTTTCTGATCTTCTTCGTTTTTTCTTCATCGATGATACGGAGCTCCTCGTGGTGATCACGCTGGAGCTTCATCGCATCTTCGCTTTCGATACTCTTAGACCGCTCGTCCTTATCGAGCCCCTTGCGCGAAAAGATCTTTACATCGACGACGATGCCCTCGACGCCCGGCGGCACCGTTAACGAGGTATCCTTCACATCTCCGGCTTTTTCACCGAAGATGGCCCGCAGCAGTTTTTCTTCCGGCGTGAGCTGGGTCTCGCCTTTCGGCGTCACCTTCCCAACCAGAATATTTCCAGGCTTCACCTCGGCTCCGATACGGATGATCCCGCTCTCGTCGAGATCGCGAAGCGCTTCTTCTCCGACGTTCGGAATGTCGCGAGTAATGTCCTCTTTCCCCAACTTGGTATCGCGGGCCTCCACCTCAAATTCCTCAATGTGAATCGAGGTAAACGCATCCTCCCGCACCAATTTTTCACTCAACAGAATGGCGTCTTCGAAGTTGTATCCGCCCCAGGGCATGAAGGCAACGAGAATATTCTTACCTAATGCCAGTTCGCCGTGATCAATGGCAGGGCCATCAGCCAAGACCTGTCCAACTTTCACTGGCTGCCCAAGCCGCACCACTGGGGTCTGCGTGATGGTCGTGCTCTGATTCGATCGCTGGAACTTGATCAGATCGTACACGTCCAAGCCGGCATCATTCCTTTTCCGACCTTCCTTCGAATCGGCACGCACCACGATCCTCGTGGCATCCACGCTTTCCACGACACCAGCGCGCCTGGCCTGCACGACATAGCCCGAGTCACGCGCGACCACGGTTTCCATTCCCGTGCCGACTAACGGAGCCTCCGACTTGAGCAACGGCACCGCCTGACGCTGCATGTTCGATCCCATCAATGCACGGTTGGCGTCGTCGTGCTCCAAGAACGGCACCAAGGCCGTGGCCACGCTCACCACCTGTTTTGGCGACACGTCCATGTATTCAATCTTGTCTGAGGTGGCTGTCACGAAATCTCCGGCAGCTCGCGCCGAGATGGTTTCGGAAACCAGGCGACCAGAGGCATCCACTTTCGAATTTGCCTGCGCGATGATGTACTTGTCCCCTTCGATCGCGGAAAGAAACTCGATCTCGTCGGTAACTCGCCCCTTCACCACTTTGCGATAGGGCGCTTCGATAAACCCGAACTTATTGATGCGCGCATAGGTTGCCAGTGACGTGATCAAGCCGATGTTCGGGCCTTCCGGCGTTTCGATCGGACAAATACGGCTATAGTGCGAAGGATGGACGTCGCGAACTTCGAACCCCGCCCGCTCCCTGGTCAACCCACCTGGACCGAGCGCGGAAAGCCGCCGCTTGTGTGTAATTTCTGCGAGCGGATTCGTTTGGTCCATGAACTGAGACAACTGGCTGCTGCTGAAGAACTCTTTCACTGCGGCGACAACGGGCTTCGCATTGATCAAATCGTGCGGCAGCACCGTTTCCATATCCAGCAGGTTCATCCGCTCCTTGATACTTCGCTCCATACGGACCAGCCCGAGTCGGAATTGGTTCTCCAATAGCTCGCCGACCGAACGGACGCGACGATTGCCCAAGTGGTCAATATCGTCGATTTCGCCCTTGCCCAACTTCAAGTTCACGAGATAGCGGATCACCTCGACCATGTCCTGCGCCGTCAACGTCCGCTGCTCCAATGGCAGATCGAGGCCCAGCTTCTTGTTCAACTTCAGGCGTCCGACCGGCGAGAGATCGTACCGCTTGGAGTTCGAAAACAGATTGTCGAAGAGTGCTCGCGCTGTGTCGACTGAAGGCGTTTCTCCCGGCCGTAAGCGACGATAGATCTCGACCATCGCCTCCTCTTTCGAGGCGGTCTTATCCATCTCCAGCGTATCCAGGATCACCGGCGTAGACGTAACAGTATCAAAATAGATCGCCTTGAATTCTTCGATGTCGCTCTCGAGCAGCGCCTCGACGATCTCAGCGGTGAGTCGCTGATTTCTTTCGGCTATCTTGTTCTTCTTTGAATCCACCAGTTCGGTCAGGACCGCACGCCCGACCAACTCGCTCGGCGCAAGCGGGATTTCCTTCACACCGGCCGCCTTGAGCTTCGCGATGAGCCCCTTTGTGAGCTTGGCGCCTTCCCGCACCAGTGGCTCCTTGCCGCCCTTTTCAAGGACTTCTGCCGAGCAGCGCAGCCCCTGATGGATCTCGGGGTCGAGCTTTCGCAGCATCTTGCCCTTGACGACCCGAATTTCCTCGACCGGATAATACATCTTGAGCAAATCGTCGCTCGAAAACCCGAATGCCTTCAACAGAATAGTCGTCGGCATTTTCCGCCGACGGTCGATGCGTACATAGAGAATGTCCCGCGCATCGAACTCGAAGTCGAGCCACGATCCGCGATAGGGAATGATCCTGGCGGAATACAACACCTTGCCGCTGGAGTGCGTTCGGCCCTTATCGTGCGTGAAGGACGCACCAGGAGACCGATGCAATTGGCTCACCACCACACGTTCCGTGCCGTTGACAATGAAGGTTCCCCGCTCCGTCATGAGTGGCAGCTCGCCGACGTATACTTCCTGCTCTCGAACGTCGAGCACCTTTTTCTTGGAGCCCTTGTCTTCCTTGTCGAACACGACCAGGCGTACCCGGAGTTTCAACGGAACGGCATAGGTCATCCCCTGTTCGAGGCATTCCCGTTCATCATACTTAGGGGTGCCGAGCGTGTAGCTCGTGAACTCCAATACGGCCGTATTGTTGTAATCCGGAATCGGAAACACACTCGCCAGGGCTGCCTGGAGCCCATGATCTTTGCGACGCTCCGGTTCGACCTCCCGCTGAAGAAATTCTTCATAGGAGCGCTTTTGAATCTCAATAAGATCCGGAATTTCGATGCTACTATGAATACGAGAGTAGTCTTTCCGCTCGACGAACTCTTGTAGAGTCGTTTCGGACATTCCCCAGTCCTCCGCTACAAATGGTTAGGCTTGGGTGCCCACACATGGCAGGCACCCACAGACACTAGAGGCTGATCAAATCGAGGCTACTTAATCTCGACCTTGGCTCCGCTCTCTTCGAGCTTCTTCTTCATGGTGTCGCATTCTTCCTTTGTGACACCAGTCTTCACGGGCTTGGGCGCGCCTTCGACCAGATCTTTTGCCTCCTTCAAACCGAGGCTGGTGAGTTCGCGGACGACCTTAATGACTTGGATCTTCTTGTCCGCCGGAGCAGATACAAGAACGACATCGAACGCCGTCTTCTCCTCGGCTGCCGCTGCGGCACCACCACCTGCGGCAGGAGCGGCGGCGGCGACCGGTGCGGCCGCAGTGACGCCGAATCGAGTCTCCAGCCCCTTCACGAGTTCCGCCAAGTCGAGCACACTCATCGTCTCGATGGCCTTGATCAATTCTTCCTGTGACAATTTTGCCGTTGTCGTTGACATATCCCCTTCTCCTTTTCGTTTGTCCTGAATGGCTGCAATGACTCTCACAAATTTCGACAAGACCGCACTGAGCGTATACACAAGGCCACGCGCCGGCCCCTGCATGGCCGACAACAACATCGCAATGAGGACTTCCTTCTTCGGCAACTTCGCGACAGCCGCCAATTCAGCCGGCTGCACCACCTTGCCCTCTAAGACACCGATGGTGATCTTTATCTTCTGTTCACGCTTCTCCGCCAGAATAAAATCCCGAAGGATCTTGGCCGGGAGCACCGGATCGTCATAGCCGATCACCAACCCCGTTGGTCCCTTTAGGTACGTCGTCACCCCGGAAAGGATCGTGCCCCCCGCAGCACGGACAGCCAACGTATTCTTGACGACCATGTATTCGGCTTTGGCACCACGCAATTGTTTGCGAAGTTCCGTGACCTGGTTGACGGAGAGCCCGGCACTTTCGGTGACAATCGCAAGCCGTGCGCGACCAAATGTCTCCGTCAACTCCGCAACCGCTGTCGCTTTCTCGTCCTTATTCATAGTCGAACCCTTTCCCTTCCGCGCGCAGTACCCCGACTAACTCCATTCCTTGGCTAGCGCGATGGCATCGAGCTTCACGCCGGGCCCCATCGTGCTCGAAATAGTCGCGCTCATCAGATAGCGTCCTTTGCATGAGGCTGGCTTTGCCTTGATTACCGCCTCAAGAACCGCCGCCGCATTGTCGTAGAGCTGCTCAGGCTTAAACGACACCTTCCCGACAGGTACCTGAACAATCCCGGCTTTTTCGACCTTATACTCCACACGGCCTTTTCGAATGTCTGATACGGCCTTGCCGACATCAAAGGTGACGGTCCCGCTCTTTGGATTAGGCATGAGCCCGCGAGGCCCCAGTGCCTTTCCGAGCTTCCCGACAGCCGCCATGAGATCCGGCGTCGAGATGGCGCAATCAAAGTCCATCCATCCGCCTTTGATCTTCTCCATTAGGTCATCGGACCCGACATAATCCGCGCCGGCTTGCCGCGCCTCCTGCTCCTTCTCTCCCTTGGCAAAGACCAACACGCGAATCTTCTTCCCCGTGCCATGCGGCAGCGAAGTCGTGCCACGCACCATTTGGTCAGCCCGCTTCGGATCGACGCCCAGTCGAAGCGCCAGATCGACGGATTCATCGAACTTGGTGTAGGCCGACCGCTTCACCGCATCGACCGCCTCACGTAAGGCATAGGCCCGAGGCTCAAGCTTTTCTACTGCTGCTCTCATCTTCTTACCCATTGCTTTCCCTCTCTTTCCTCAACTCTCGGCACAGAAGGCGGGACGGGCGGGCCTCAATTGCGCGCATCGAACGAGCCATATTTAATCGTCGCCGTTCTGCGAGCACAGACGCCCATCCAGTCCACCTCGATTACCCCTGAACGACGACTCCCATACTGCGCGCCGTCCCTTCAATGATCTTGATCGCCCCTTCGAGATCGACGGCATTGAGATCCGTCATTTTCTTTTGCGCGATCTCACGCAACTGCGCCTTCGTGATCTTTCCGACCTTGTCTTTCTGGGGAACGCCGGATCCTTTAATGACTCCGGCCGCCTTCTTCAAGAGATCGGATGCCGGCGGAGTTTTCATCACAAAGGTAAACGACCTGTCCTTGTAGACCGTGATGACCACCGGGATGATGCTATCGCCCTCTTTTTGGGTTTTGGCGTTGAACTGTTTGCAAAACTCCATGATGTTGACGCCGTGCTGACCCAGCGACGGCCCGACCGGGGGAGCAGGATTCGCCTTCCCAGCCGGAATCTGCAACTTAATCTGTGCCGATACTTCCTTGGCCATGTCCTATACTCCTACGCGTGTTCGACCATTTCGGAGGTTAAATCCGCTCCACTTGCAAAAACCCAAGCTCCACCGGAGTGGAGCGCCCAAAAATGCTGACCAGGACTTTAATTCGGCTATGATCCTGATCCACCTCGTCCACTACACCATTAAATCCGAGAAACGGACCATCAATAATCCGCACATTATCCGTCTTGATGAATTTGACCTGTTCGCGTGGCCCGGATGCTCCCGCATCAACCTGCTTCAATAGCGACTCTACCTCGTCCATCGACAAGGGTGTTGGCTGCGCACCGGCGCCGACAAATCCCGTGACCTTCGGCGTCTCCTTGATCATCTGCAACGTTTCATCGATGAGCGGGGACTCCAACTCCACAATCACATACCCGGGGAAAAACTTCCGCCGAGACGTTCGGCGCTTCCCATCCTTGATCTCAATCACATCCTCCGTCGGCACGAGTACCTGTCCCAGCTTTTCGACCAATCCCATTTGATTGGCCCGTTCGAGCAAGCTGGTCTTCACCCGCCCCTCAAAGCCTGCGTAGGTATGAATGACGTACCAATTCTTTGCCATGCCCTACCCTCGGATCATTGGTTGACTATGTGCCATGCGGCGGCTCTCGCTTCCAGATACCCGACTCACAGAATCTTGCTCACTACCCATACGAGAACCGAGTCGACGAACGACAGATACAGGGACATGATGATGCAAAAAACAATGACCACCGTCGTGGACCCGATCGTTTCGGCCCGAGTCGGAAATGACACTTTCTTCAACTCCCCGCGCACATCATTGAAGAACTCTCGAATAGAATCCGTAAACTTCCTGAACATGCGCACCTCACCTTCGCTTTTTATAGAGAGAACATGCGCCCTCTCACTCCAACCGCCGGTTTTGAGCCTGACCCAGCCACTACGCAGCGCTTGGCAGGGGCACTAGGATTTGAACCTAGACTCTCGGTTTTGGAGACCGATGTGCTACCATTGACACCATGCCCCTACGACGGCTGGCAACCCAGCCATTGAGCCGGCAGCCCAGCTTACTTCACTTCCTTATGGGCATTGTGTTTCCGGCAGAACTTGCAGAACTTATTCCGCTCCAACCGATCCGGATCGTTCTTCTTATTCTTCATGGTGGAGTAGTTCCGCTGCTTGCAGATCGTGCATGCCAAATCAATGATCTCTCGCATCTCAATACTCCCATGCTGTCATGCGGCAGCAGTCAGATTTACGCCAGAATTTCGGTGACGACGCCGGAGCCGACGGTCTTGCCGCCCTCGCGCACTGCGAACCGCAGCCCTTGATCCATCGCGATCGGGCTAATCAACTCCCCCGTGACGCTCACATTGTCCCCCGGCATCACCATCTCCACCCCCGGATTCAACGACATCACCCCCGTCACATCGGTCGTCCGGAAGTAGAACTGCGGCCGGTAGCCATTGAAGAACGGCGTATGCCGCCCGCCTTCCTCTTTGGCCAACACATAGATCTCCGCCTTGAACTTCGTATGCGGCGTGATGCTCTTCGGCTTCGCCAGCACCATTCCGCGCTCCACATCTTCCTTCTTCGTCCCGCGCAACAGCACCCCGACGTTATCGCCCGCCTGTCCCTCATCAAGCACCTTCCGAAACATCTCGACCCCGGTCACAATCGTGATCTGGTTCGGTCGTAAGCCCACGATCTCGATTTCGTCCCCTACCTTGACGATCCCCCGCTCGATGCGTCCCGTCACGACGGTGCCGCGGCCGCTGATGGTAAACACGTCTTCGATCGGCATCAGGAACGGCTTATCGATGGGGCGTTCGGGCGTCGGAATATAGGTGTCGACCGCCTCCAGTAGTTTCAGCAGCGACGGCACGCCGAGCGGCCCCTGATCGCCTTCCATCGCCTTCAAGGCCGACCCGTGAATGATGGGGGTCTTGTCGCCCGGGAAACCATACTTGGTCAAGAGCTCCCGCACTTCGAGTTCGACCAGCTCCAAGAGTTCCGCGTCGTCGATCTTGTCGGCCTTGTTCAGGAAGACGACGATATAGGGCACTCCGACCTGCCGGGCCAAGAGGATATGCTCCCGCGTCTGCGGCATGGGGCCGTCCGCGGCGCTCACGACCAGGATGGCGCCGTCCATCTGCGCGGCTCCGGTGATCATGTTCTTGACGTAATCGGCGTGGCCTGGGCAGTCCACGTGGGCATAGTGGCGACTGGCGGTTTCGTATTCCACGTGACTGATGGCAATCGTCATAATCTTGGTGGCATCGCGCCGGCCCTGGCTCTCGCTCGCTTTGGCCACTTCGTCGTAGGGAATGAACTTCGCCATGCCCTTCTCCGCACTGATCTTGGTCAAAGCCGCGGTCAACGTCGTCTTGCCGTGGTCTACGTGCCCGATCGTCCCGATATTCACGTGCGGCTTCCGCCGCTCATATTTCGCCTTCGCCATGCCCGCTCCCTTCCGTCCTCACTCAAAATCTATTCGATTACTCACCCCGATACTTGGCAATAATGGCCTCGGAAATCTGCCGAGGCACCGGCTCATATCGGTCAAACTCCATACTATAGGTGGCACGGCCCTGCGTTCGAGACCGAAGATCGGTCGCATACCCGAACATTTCACTCAGTGGCACCGACGCATCAATGATCTGCGCAGCAGCCCGCGCCTTCATTCCCTGGATCTTGCCACGACGGCCATTCAGATTCCCGATCACATCACCCATAAAATCCTGAGGAACCACAACCTCCACCTTCATGATCGGCTCAAGTAACACAGGGTCGGCTCTTTTACAGGCATCGATAAATGCCATCGAACCGGCAATTTTAAATGCCATTTCATTGGAGTCGACGTCGTGAAACGACCCGTCGATCACCGTGACCCGAACATCGCGAAGCGGGTACCCCGCGATCACGCCAGAATCAAGCCGTTCCTTCACACCCTTTTCGATTGCTGGGATGAACTCTCTTGGAATAGAGCCACCGACAGTTTTATTGATGAAATCCAAGCCTTTGCCGGATTCAGCAGGCTCAACCGTCAACACGACATGTCCATACTGGCCCCGACCACCGGTCTGCTTGATGTATTTCGCCTCAGCTTCAGCCTTCTTGCGAATCGTTTCCCTGAAGGCCACTTCCGGCTTTCCGACATTGGCTTCCACCTTGAATTCACGCAGCATGCGATCGACGATGATTTCCAGATGCAGCTCTCCCATCCCGGCAATGATGGTCTGTGCGGTCTCTTCATCCGTCTTCACCCGGAACGACGGATCTTCCTGCGCCAACTTCTGAAGCGCGAACCCCATCTTCTCTTGATCTTGCTTGGTTTTTGGCTCAATCGCCATTGCGATGACCGGTTCAGGAAACTTCATGACTTCGAGCAGGACTGGCTGCTTTTCATCTGCCAATGTGTCTCCGGTCGTCGCCCCTTTTAGCCCGACGGCCGCAACAATATCACCCGCATAGGCCACATCAATGTCTTCACGCTTGTTCGCATGCATCTTCAGCAGACGTCCGACGCGATCCCTCGTCCCCTTCGTCACATTCGCAACGGATGTTCCCGTCTTCAGCGTGCCCGAATATACCCGGATAAAGGTAAGCTGACCCGCAAACGGATCTGTCATAATCTTGAAGGCGAGGGCAGCAAACGGCTCACTATCTGACGGACGGCGCTTCACTTTCTGTTCGGTATTCGGATCAATCCCCGTGACAGATTCGACATCAAGTGGGGACGGAAGAAAATCCACAACCCCATCCAACAGCTGTTGGACTCCCTTGTTCTTGAAGGCCGATCCACACAGAATAGGAGTCACCTTCATCGAAATCACACCAGCCCGAATGGCCCGACGGATCTCTTCTTCCGTTAATGGCTGACCATTGAGATACTTCTCCATTGCCTGTTCGTCGAATTCAGCGACCGCATCCACCATTTTAACGCGGTATTCCTTGGCTCGGTCCAACAGATCCGCAGGAATTTCGTCGACTTTATACTTGGCGCCCAGCGTCTCGTCATCATACACATAGGCCTTCATGGTCACGAGATCGATCGACCCTCTGAATTCAGACTCTCGGCCGATAGGGATCTGAATCGGAACAGGGTTTGCGCCCAACCGATCAATCATTGTCTGGACGCTAGCATAAAAATCTGCGCCGATCCGGTCCATCTTGTTCATGAACGCGATCCTCGGCACACTATACTTATCCGCCTGCCGCCAGACCGTCTCAGATTGCGGCTCAACTCCCTGCACGGAGTCAAACACCGCCACAGCCCCGTCAAGCACCCGAAGCGACCGCTCGACCTCAATCGTAAAATCGACGTGCCCGGGAGTATCGATGATATTAATGCGATGGTCGCGCCAGAAACAGGTTGTTGCAGCAGCCGCTCCTGCTCCATCCAATCCATCG
>PLBR01000128.1 GCA_003135435.1 Nitrospira sp.
TTTGCCGGGGCGCCGTTCACGCTCGCGAGCTATGCAATCGAGGGCGGCAGCTCGCGAAACTATCTCCTCACCAAGCAGTTGATGTATTGCGAGCCGAAAGCGTGGCACCAACTCATGGACAAGTTTGCGCGGGTGATCACCGGCTATCTGCGGCGGCAGATCAAGGCCGGCGCGCAGGCCATTCAATTGTTCGACAGTTGGGTGGGTTGCCTCTCGGTCGGCGACTATGTCGAATATGTGCTGCCGCATGTCCAGTTGATCTTTGAGGGGCTGAAGCGGGAAGGCGTGCCGATGATTCATTTCGGCACGGGCACCTCGGCGATGCTTCGTCAGATGCGAGACGCGGGCGGGGATGTCATCGGGGTCGACTGGCGCATCCATCTTGATGAGGCCTGGGCAACTGTGGGACATGACGTGGCAGTACAGGGGAATCTCGATCCCTTAACATTGTTTGCGCCGTTGCATGAAATCGAACGGCGCGTGGCAGATATTCTACGCCGAGCCGGCGGACGTCCGGGGCATATCTTTAATTTGGGGCATGGGATCTTGCCGACGACTCCTATAGAACATGTGGCCGCGACAATCGACATGGTCCACAAGCTTAGTCAACGATAACGGCAAGAGCGTATGGCGTATGACTGATGGTAGGAAGTAGATGCAGTAGGTTTCATCGTTCGTCTGACCATTCGCTATCGACTATACGCTATCTGCTCTGGTGATTGTATGTCGGTATCGCAACGTCCCATCGCCGTTCTCCTCATGGCGATGGGTGGGCCTGATAGTCTGGAGAATGTGGAGCCGTTCCTGCTGGATGTGCGGGGCGGTCGTCCCACGCCGCCTGAACTCGTCGAAGAGATTCGGGAACGGTATCGGGCCACGGGCGGGAAGTCCCCGGCGGTCGGGATCACCAAGGATGTGGCGAAGAAGCTCGAGCAGCGGTTGAACGACTCCGCTGACGAGCGGTACCGGGTCTATGTCGGGTTGCGGCATTGGCATCCGTATATCAAGGAGACCTATGCCGAGTTGCTCAGCGAGGCTCCCGAACACATCATTGGTCTCTGTCTGGCCCCGCAACAGTCCTCTCTGAGTACCGGAGCCTATCGGAAAAAAGTTGAAGAGGCACGGTCTGCGCTTCAGAATACCTGCCCGGTGAGTTACGTCGGCAGTTGGCACCGGCATCCCGGACTGATTGCGGCGATCGTCGAGAACATCCGCCAGGCGCTGCTGAAGTTTCCTGCCGACGTGCGGGAGACGGTGCCGGTCCTCTTTACGGCCCACAGCCTTCCGGAGCGAATCTTGGCGGCGAAGGACCCCTATCCCGACGAGGTGAACGGCACGGTTGAAGCGGTGACGGCACTGCTGGGCATCAGGCCCACGCTCTTTGCCTATCAAAGCCAGGGCCGATCGGGAGAGAAATGGCTGGGGCCGACCGTGGGGTCGGCGGTGGAAGAGCTGGCGGGCGACGGACACCGACAGGTGCTGATCGCGCCGATCGGCTTTCTCTGTGACCATGTGGAAACGCTCTACGATATCGATATCGAATTGAAACAGTTCGCGGCTGGTCGAGGCCTCCAACTCGAGCGAGTCGCGATGCTGAACGACTCACCTGTCCTCATCGACACGCTGGCCTCTGTGCTCAGGGCACACGAATCATCCCTCTGTCGTACGTCGTGAGCAACCTCCGCACTGTCGCCGTCATCGGTGGAGGGATCTCAGGTCTCTCGACTGCCTATGCCCTTCACGAATGGGCGGCGGCGGCCGGTATCTCGATCCGCTGTACGGTGGTCGATGCCTCTCCCGTCTGGGGGGGCAAGATCGTCACCCATCAAGTCGGCGATCTCGTAACGGAGGCGGGACCCGATTCCTTTCTGTCTCAGAAGCCGGCCGGCCTCGAACTCTGTGACAAATTGGGCCTGAGCAATCAGCTCATCAATACCAACGAGACCAGCAAAAGGGCCTGTGTCTACTCGCGTGGCCGTCTGCATGAACTCCCCGAAGGCTTGGTAGTTATCGTTCCCGGTCAGTTGGGGCCCTTTCTCCGGAGCGGACTGTTGAGTTGGGCAGGGATCGCGCGGATGGGACTGGATCTGGCCGTGCCGGCGAAGCGGTCGCCGGAAGATGAATCGCTGGCGGCGTTCTTCCGGCGGCGCGTTGGTCGGCAGGCGTTCGAGCGGATGCTCGAGCCTTTGATGGCCGGTATCTATGCGGGAGACGCGGAACAGATGAGTGTGCAGGCAACCTTCCCACGGTTTGTTGAGTTGGAACAACAGTACGGGAGTGTGATTCGCGGGATGATGACGGCCCGGAAGGCCAGTTCATCAGCCAAGCACTCCGGCCCGAAGCGCACGATGTTCGTCAGCCTCAAGAACGGGTTGTCGGATCTGGTTGCCGCCCTCGTCCACCGATTGACAGACCAAGGCATCACATTCAGAGGAGGTTGTGCCGTTGACGCCCTGCGTGTGCGATCCCATCAGCTCGGTCGTTGGACCTATGATGTCATCCTCAATGACGGCTCAGCCTTGTCCGTGGACAGTCTCGTGCTGGCAACCCCGGCCTATGTGTCGGCGGAGCTGGTTCGCCCGCTCACGCCCATTGCCGGCGGGTTACTGGAGATGATTCCCTATGCCTCTACGGCGACGATCGCAATGGCCTATCCGCGTGCGGCGGTGTCCGGCGCAGCTGAAGGATTCGGTTTTGTCGTCCCGCGAGCAGAAGGACGCGACCTCATTGCGGCGACCTGGACATCGCTCAAGTGGCCACACCGTGCTCCGCCGGATCAACTGCTGATCCGTTGTTACGTCGGCGGAGTCGGGCGAGAGGCCATTCTTCAATTGGATGACCAGGCCTTAGTGGCACGGGTGAGAGCAGAGCTAGCCAGTATGTGCGGTGTGACGGCGGAACCAGGATATGTGGAGGTGAATCGCTGGATGAAGGCCATGCCGCAGTATACGCTGGGACATCTCGAACGGCTGAATCAGATCGAGGCAGCGCTCAGTCGCTATGGGGGACTGGTCCTCACGGGCGCCGGCTATCGAGGCGTCGGGATTCCGGACTGTATCCGTGACGGGGCAATCGCGGCCGAGCGAGTCGTGCGCTATCTGTCGGGAGAACGATCCTAGGAGCCTGTCCGACATTG
>PLBR01000110.1 GCA_003135435.1 Nitrospira sp.
ACTGCCAGGTTCATAATGACTTGTTCGATCTGTCCCTGGTCTGCCTTGATCCGCATCAGTGCAGGATCGAGCGCGGTCTTAAGCTGTACGTCCTCGCCGATCAGTCGTTTCAGCATCTTTTCCATGTCCTTGACCACAACATTCAGGTCCAGAACGCGAGAATCCATCACTTGCTGCCGGCTGAATGCCAGCAATTGCCGGGTCAGGGCGCCAGCTCGATGACCCGCCTTCAAGATCTCATCGATGCAGGTGCGCAAGGGACTATCCTCCGGCGTACCCTCCTGAACAATCTCTCCGTAACCGATGATGACGCCAAGCAGGTTGTTGAANNCCGTCCTTGTGGCGCATGCGGTATTCCAGGCTTGTGCCCACGCCCGTGCTATGCGCATCCGCCGCTGCCTTCAGTACTTTCTCCCGGTCTTCCGAATGGATCTGATCCCCGGCTAATGTCCCTCCCAGTTCCTGGGGCGTGTATCCCAGGATCTTTTCGTACGATGGGCTGTTGTAGAGCCTACGGCCTTTGATATCCACCACGGCGATCATGTCCGCGGCGTTTTCTGTGATGAGCCGGAAAAGTTCCTCACGTTCAACCAACTGCTTTCGAACTCCCTGGATCTGGAAGTGTTGGTAGACCGTGTAAATGTCGAAGAGCAATACCATTCCGACGAGACTAAGGATGGTGTCGTTGAGCGGGGTGGAGTTCAGTTCCGGATGGCGCAAGTGGAGGCCTGGAAAGCCGAATGAGACGATAGCGCCCGTCAGAAGTAGAGTGATCAGGACCGCGCATATCCACAGCCACCAATCGCGGCGCTCAATCGTTCGCAGGCTATCGCGCAGGCTGGATCCACGATCCATAGTTGCCGTTTCTGGACCTGTAACACGAGCAATTTCTATCGAGGGGAGGCCCATGATCTTTTTCCTAATGCCTGTAGAGCCAATGCATCGGCATGCCTGTAGAGCCAATGCATCGNNGCCTGTAGAGCCAATGCATCGGCCCATCAACAAGCTGATGTTTGGGGGAGGACGCTAACGGAAAAGCACGAAGGATGCCATCTTGCTCCGATGCAACCGGCAGACGAATCCTGCTAAGCCGTTTGTGAACAGTGGGTTGCGGATAGATGGCAGAACCGGTTCCATTGCGAGTTCGAGTCAGACGTCCACGGATTGGAATTCCGTACGGTTCTTGGACAATCACTCAACCCCTTTGGGTTTCTCAAATCGACCCGACTAACGATCGACCACTTCGTGCGTCTCGCGCAGCATATCTTGCATCGCCCCCGCAGCCGCTGACACTTCGGCCTGGAATGATACGAACAGGTCGGCCGCAGGCTGGAGTGTTCGTTCTCGCCCCATACGCTCGAGCTCTTTGGCTGTCTGCCAAGCATCTGGCAGTCCCAAATAGCCCAATTCTCNNTTGCTCGCTGCAAGCTGGCCAGATGCTTGGGGCTTTCGTCCAGGAAAATCTGCACGAGTTCGCGCAAGAGCGCTTCGTCGCCCTCCACCCGCCCGAGTGCGGCGCTGCGATCCCACGGCGACGGAGAGGCTGGAAGAAGAAGTGGAGTCGCCGAGAACACACGGACTTGGGACACCAAGGGGAAGACTTCGGCGATCGTCTCTGCGATTCCCTGGCTGGTTACGGGTTTGCTGATGTATGCGTCCATGCCCGCTGCCAGGCAGAGTTCCTTGTCCCCCTTTACCGCGTGCGCCGTCATGGCGATGATCGGGATGTGATCTCCCGTTTGAGTCTCGTTCTTTCGGATATTGCGGGTGGCCGTCAGCCCGTCAATCTCAGGCATTTGCACATCCATGAACACCAGATCAAAGCTTCCGGCCCCCAACATTGACAATGCTTCTCGGCCATTTTGAGCGATTGCCGGCAGGTGTCCCATCTTTTCCAACATCCGCACGACCACCCTTTGGTTCACTGGATTGTCCTCGGCTATCAGAATCCGAAGCGGTCTGGACGTCTTTCCCGGACCGTCGCTTGGCGCTGCTTCCGGTGCACTATCAGGGGACACGTAACCGAGGACTGTCAGAACGGCTGACATCAATTCCGCCTGTCGAATGGGTTTAAGCAGACAGGCTGCGATACCGCTCTCCCGGCGGAGTTCGACCTTCGCGCGTTGGCCGGAAGTCACCATCATCACGATGGCAATGGAGCGACGCGGATTCTCGCTGATTCGCTCCGCCAACTGAAATCCATCCATTCCGGGCATGCGACCGTCAATGATTGCCAGCCGAAAGCCAGAGCCGCTTGTCTCGGCTTGATTGATTGCTTCCAGGGCCGCACTTCCACTCTCCGCTGCGGTCGGGTCCATGCCCCAACTTTTCGTGATTTCCATCAGAATCTGCCGGCTCGCCGCGTTGTCATCCACCACGAGCACAGGAACCTGTACAAGCCCGGCGTGTTGCGCTGGCACCTCAGAGGTGCGGTGTGTTTCACCAGTTCCGAAGAAGACCGTGAAATGAAATATACTTCCCTTCCCTACCGTGCTTTCCAGCCAAACCCGTCCGCCCATCAGTGCCGCCAGTCGGGAGCAAATGGCTAGTCCCAGACCTGTGCCGCCGAAGTTGCGGGTTGTGCTGCCGTCGGCTTGCGCAAATGCCTCGAAGACGAGAGAGTATTTTTCCACCGGAATGCCAATGCCAGTGTCGGCCACGCTGAAATGCAGGCCGAGTTCATGATTGCTCCAGGAGTCCATCTGTACCTTAACGACCACTTCACCGTGGGATGTGAACTTGATGGCATTTCCAACGAGGTTCACGAGTACCTGGCGCAGTCGCCCCGAATCGCCGACTACATACTCCGGTATCTGGGGATCGGCGTGGCAGGCGAGTTCGAGGCCTTTTTCATTGGCTCGCATGGCGAGAATCTCGATGGCTCTTTCAAGCAAGTCGCTCAAATCAAAGTCGGTTGATTCCAGCTCGAGATGGCCGACCTCAACTTTCGACAGGTCGAGAATGTCGTTGATCAGACTCAATAGATTTCCGCCGGCGCGGCGGAAAATGCGCAAGTATTTCCGTTGATCGGGGGTCAGATCCGTTTCCCATAGCAGATCCGCCATCCCGATAATCGCATTCATGGGCGTTCGAATCTCATGGCTGACGCTGGCCAGAAACTCGCTCTTTGCCCGGCTGGCCACTTCTGCCGCTTCCTTGGCGAGGACGAGGGCTTGCTCAGCCTCCCGGCGTTGGTGGGCTTCCAGCGCGAGGGTCATAAAGGTGGCCAGCGAACTGGAAAAATATTCTTCTTCCGTCGTCCAGAATCGCGGTCCACCGACATGTTCGTGACACAGTACACCGACGACATGCCCCCTGCGTCGAATCGGCGCATCCAACATAGCTCCAATTCCGAGTGGGGTCAGATAGGATTGGGAAAACTCCTTGGTTCGGACGTCCGCATGAGCGTCATGGGCAGCAATCGCGTGCTCTTCATGTGCGATGGCTTGAAAGTACGACGGGTAGTCCTGTGCGGCCAGAGTGAAGCCGGTTATGTGCCGGTTCGGGGTCCGCTCATAGAGGTCGAGCAGTTCCAACGCAGCCCCTTGTTCGTTGAATGTCCAAATGCTAGTCCGTTCCACTCCGAGCACCCGGCTTCCCGTTTCGGTGATCATCCGCAACGCCTCTTCGAGATTTCCCTTATAGATAGCATCGTGCTTCGCCAGCTCGCATAGCGCAATCTGTTGCTGTTCCAACACGCGCGCCCGCTCTCGTTCGACGTGTTCGATGTGCTTGTGTTCGGTAATATCTTCCGAAATGCCCAGCAAATACTGGGGCGTGCCATCGTCGCCGTTGATCGGAACTTTCTTGGTATGGAGAAGCCTCCTTCCCTTCCGCCGAGTTTCGATCGGCTCTTCCGGAATATCGAGGCTGTGCCCTTGTTCCAATACTTTGCGGTCGATGGCCGCGAAAAAGTCGGCTTCCCGTTCGGGGAAAAAGTCATAATCGCTTTTGCCGATGAGTTCCTCTCTGGGATAACCGAGCAATTGTTCACCCGCCTGGTTGAAGCGCACAAACTTGAGGGTCTTGGCATCCTTGACGAAAATCATGTGAGGAATATTTTCGATGATGGAGGACAGGAGCGCTTGATTGTGTCTCGTTTCTTCCACGGCTTGTTTGCGTTCCGTAATGTCTCGATCAATGCCGCGGTATCCTCTGAACATGCCGGCACCATCGAACACGGGCACTCCTCCGCATTCAAGGACGATGCGGTGGCCGTCTTTATGTAGGTAGACGGACTCAATGCAGCTAAACGATTGCCGAGCCGCCGCGATGGGGCCAAACAGGTCTCCGATGCGACGGGCCTCTTCCGGCGGCATCAAATCGAAGGGTGTTTTGCCAAGCACTTCCTCCGGTTCATACCCGAGGATATCGCATATTTTGGGGTTGCTGTAGGTGAAAACCGCGTGCTCATCGATTTCCCAGACCCAATCGCTTGTCGTTTCCACCAAGGTGCGAAACCGCCGCTCGTTTTTTTGCAAAGCCAGTTCCGTTTGGTTGATAGCTTGAGAGCGTCCTGTGCGAGGTCCCTGTTTCCCCGTTAGTTCTGTGCGCAAGGAAGAGAGCAGTTGCCGGTTTGATGGCTGTGTGGTCCGAGAACGACGGGCAGCCGGGAGCTTTGGTTGTCGCTTGGCCGTGCGATTCGCTCGACTCGGTGACGCTTTCTTAGCCATGGTCGTACGACCCCTCGCTGTCGATGGCATGCAGGTGGTGTGGAGAGTCCGGGGATGGGAATGAAGGCAAGTTTGCAGAGAGAGCTGCTGTGAGCGTCGCGGCGATCTCCATCAGCACATCTCGTCGAGGCCCTGGCATGGTCATAGCGAAGAGAGGAAGGTTAGTCTTCGGGAGAGTGCGGGACGAGAGAGAGAATGCCGGCTTGTTTGGCTCGATTGCGGCCCTCCTGCTTGGCTTGATAGAGCGCTTGGTCCGCTGCCTTGATCAAATCGGTAGGGAAGGTGTTTCGGTTGGGGATCGTACTGGCGAAGCCCGCGCTGATGGTGGTGCAGCCACCGTCGGAGTGCGTAATGCCGAGGGCCTCAATTCGTTGCCGAAGCGTTTCCGCCACCTGTGCCGCTCCATCCGTGCGGGTGCCGGGAAGGACGACCACGAATTCGTCGCCGCCGTACCGAGCGACGAGGTCTCCTGGTCTATTGACGGCTCCCGAGATAGCGGCGGCAACCTGCCTGAGGCATTCGTCGCCCGATGTATGGCCGAGGGCATCGTTATAGGATTTGAAACAATCGATGTCGAGCATGATCAGAGAGAGCGGCGTCAATTCGCGGACGGCACGGCGCCATTCCTGGTCCAGGAAGTCGTCAAACTGCCGGCGGTTGGTAATGCCGGTGAGGCCGTCAAGACAGGACAGACGCAGCAGCATTTGGTTCGCTTCCTGGAGTTGACGCATGACCTCAAGGAGTTCCTGCTCACGGGTCCGCCGCCGTTCTATTTCGTGGACCAGCCGCAAGACCGACCGGACGCGAGTCAGGAGTTCGATCTTGTTGACGGGTTTCCCAATATAGTCGAGCGCGCCTGCGGCAAAGGCGAGTTGGAGATCGACGGGATCGGTCTTTACGGTGACCATCATGATGGGCGTGTCACGGAATCGTTCGACTGCCTTGATCTGGCGGCAGGCTTCGATGCCGCTCATTTCCGGCATGACGATGTCCATGAGGATCAGGTCGACTCGAGAGGCGCCGTGCTTTCCGTCATCGAGCCCCAGCAAACGGAATGCGGCGGCGGCCGAGTCGGCGACCAGGAGATGGTCGTAGCCGGCAGCCGAGAGCATCGACTGAACCAAGAGGCGGTCGTCTGCCGAATCATCAACGATCAAGATGCCCATGTGCTGTGTATCCAGTGAATACGAGTGGTGAGCCCGAGAAATCGTAGCAGCTAGTCCTGGCAAACTCCAGGATAAAGCTTTTTGACACAGGGCTGACAGATGCCGTGGCTGAATTCAGCCTCGGAATGTTCGCCGATATATTCCTCCAACTGTTGCCAGAACCCGCCGTCATTGCGGATCTTTTTGCAGGATGCGCAGATGGGGATGAGCCCTCTGAGGACTTTGACATCCCGCAGCGCTTTCTGCAGCTCATCATTGCTTCGACGGAGCTCCCCTTCGCGCGCTTTGCGGCAGTCCATTTCATTTTTCAGCGCCAGCGCGGAGGAGGCGCGTGCCAGGAGTTCCACGCTGTTCACCGGTTTGGTGATGTAATCATTCGCTCCCGCCGCAAAGGCAGCTTGGAGATTGGAGAGGTCGCTTTTGGCCGTGACCATGATGATGGGAATATCGCAAAGCTGTGGTCGGCTCTTGATCTGGCGACAGGCTTCTACTCCATCCAGCTCCGGCATGAGGACGTCCATCAGAATCAAGTCGATCTGGGTGGGTGGCTCCTGGCCGTTCATGTCGAGTATGGTGAACGCAGCCTTTGCCGAGTCGGCGCTCAGGAGATCCGTATGACCGGCTTTCCCAAGGATCGCGCGGAGGAGTAGCTGTTGGTCTGGAGAGTCGTCGACGATAAGAATACCCATGCGATTCCTGTCAGGCGCTCGCACATGCGGTGCAAGCAATTACCTTTCAGTATAGCAGGTGCCGATTAGGCTACGGGAGCTTGGCGCGGACGAGATCGCTGATCTGTTTGCCGTCTACTGGTTGGCCGGCCACACGGACCATCACGACTTTCATCACCGCGCCCATCTCTTTCAGCAACCGAGCGCCGGTTTCTTGAATGGCCGCGTCCACGACAGCGGAGAGCTGTTCGGGAGAGAGGGCTTGAGGGAGATAGGATTCGAGAATGGTAATTTCCTGTCGTTCTTTTGCGGCGAGTTCTGCTCGGTTACCTTTTTCAAAAAGCTCGACCGATTCCCGGCGTTGCTTGATCATGGTCGTCATCACGCGGCTCATTTCGGCGTCGTCGAGATCCTTCTTGATCTCCATTTCCTTGTTCATCACGGCGGCCTTGATCATGCGAATCACGTCCATCCGCAATTGGTCGCGGGCCTTCATGGCTAACTTGAGATCTTCTGTCAGACGGTCGTGTAGCGACATGGATCCTCAGGGAGTTCAGATGTTGTGTTGGTGACAATACCGCGTCGTCAGGACCCAGTCAATGACGTATCGCTCGTACCGAACGAGGATGCAGCGGGAGCGGTAGTGTTCTGGTAACGAGGGGGCGTAAAATTAGGTGCAGTGGTGAGCCCCCGAGGCAAAGGGTCTTAATACAGGAGGGACTGTATGTCGATCTATCATGCAATCGGTAAGAGATGGCAGCGAACCACGGTTGTGAGTCTGGTGAGTCTGGTGATGTTCTCGGTCGTCGGGGCCTGCGCCAGCGATGCACCGAAGGGCTCTGCACCGCCGACCGCAGACCAGGTGCGCGGCCATGCAGATCGGGCGTTCGACAAGCTCAAGCAAGAGGAACAAGAGCGAGTCGCTCAGCCGCCGGTGCCACGTTAACCCTCATTATTCATGAAGATTCGTCGCGAAATGGCGCAGTGGCGCGCGACAAGCTCGAGGAGCGAGACTCGCGTGACGTGTGAACCCTGTCCCTGCCAGTCGCGCTTTTCCCGCCAGTCTCGCCCGTCTCGCTTGAGTCAGGCATCCGCGCTTGCAGCAGAAGCGTCATAAATAATGCGGGCTAGGAGTCCGGCACCCTACCGATTCGATTTGGGTAGGGTCCAGACCACAAACTGGGCAACGGGTTTCACGAGCGGCAATTCCCAGAGGAGTTGCTGTCGAGGTACTCGCTCCACTTGGCGCGCTTCATGGAAGGTGCCAAGAAGGCTGGACGAGACCAGTAGCCGCAAGACGCCTGAGAGAAAGAAGACAAAAGGCAAATTCGATGCTGGCTGGAGGATGACTCCTGCCCACTCGATGCGTGAGGGAAGGTGCTCCACCAACCAGCTCCCAAGCAAGGCTCCCACCGACCATCCTACTGCGTTGACTGTGCTATACAACGCGATGGCCTTTGCGCGGTCCTCCGGTCTGACCGAATCGAACACATAGTTCTGCAGTCCCAATGCCAAGCCGGCCCAAATAACGCCGCCCAAAAAATTGACTGCCAGAAGAAAGCCCAGATTCGAACTCATGAGGTACAGCATCGGCAAGAATGGCACCGTGAAGCCGGTGACGGACAACAAGGCTTTGTTTCCGAAGCGGTCCCCGAATTGGCCCCAGGCCTGCAGGGTGAGGAGTTGACCGAGGAGGCCAGCGGCCAGCCATCCCCCATAACCGAAGTATGACAGATGGAGATCCTGCAACATGTACAGAACGAAAAATGGACCAGCGATCAGCACGGACCCATGCATCAGGCCTGAGAAAAGCAGGAAGCGACGGAAGTCCTTCGTCGCGCTCTGACGGAAGAAGCCGCGAAATCCTTGCTGAGCCTCTCGATGGGCGGTGGGATGCACATCTTGAACGGGGGACAAGGCCAAGACTGAGAGGATGCGAGCACTTCCAGCGACGGAGAAAATCAGTACGAATCCCCACCAGGCGGCGGTGGAATGTTGCCAGAGGCTCAGCACCCATCCGGCTCCGCAGAGCGCAAAGAAGCTGAGGCTGGCGATGATTTGCGATCGGCGTGCGAAATAGGCGCCTCGCTCATGCTGGTCGAGCCAATCGGCAATCAAGCTATTCCAAGCCGGCGTGGTGAATTGGGCGCAAGCAAAATAGGCGGCGGCGCTCCCCACGACGAGCCAGGGTCCCCACTGCGGAAGCAGCAGCGGCAGGAGCACGATGGGAATCCAGGCGAAGGCTTGCCCATAGGTGCCGGCAGAGATGAGGGCTTTGCGATTCGGGAACCACTGTAATAACTTGACGGAGAGGAGTTGGGCCCCTGTCCCGATGAGTTGAGGCAATGCCGACAGCACACTCAATTGGAACGGGCTTGCATGCAGGAGCAGAGCGAATGCGGAGAGGTATTGTTCCCCGCTCCCTTGCGTGACGGCCTGGGAGGCGCCATCTCGTAGGCCGTAGCGGCGGCCTCGCTCGCCGGCACTCTGTGGCTGGGAGCTGCTTGGCGCGGGCTCTTGTATATGTCCGGATGGCATCAGATGCGCTTGGTCCTTTCCTGAGAGAGAACTCCGATCGAGCGTAGCACAGACGGTGGTGTTCGCAGCGTAAATAGATGCGCAGCTCGGTCAGTCGGTTATTGACCCCTTGCTGATCTCTCGATACCATAGCTGTATGAGTGAACGGCGGGTAATGGTGGCTCCAATGAGAGAGACCAGAGGGAAATGGACGCAGGTTCTAGCAGGTATCCTCGCCGGTCTGAGTGTTGTCGTGTGTGTTTGGCAGGGAGTTGAGGCGCGGGATCTGTTCGCACCGAAGGAGCAAGCGACGACCGAGGCCGATCCCACGCAAAGCCCGTCGTTCGACGAACAGAAGAAGGGCATCCCGCAATCCCTTTTTACCTGGATCAAGATGGCTAAAGGGTATGAGGTCGAGTGGGATACGTTTGGACGAAAAGGCTGGTACACGCAAGATCCTCGAATAAAACCGGTCGAGCCGGGATCGGTGTTTCCTCAGGATATTCCCGCGATCTATATTGTGTTCGAGTCAGCCCCGCTGGAAGATCCTACCCAATTCAGCGCTCAATGGTTTCTGGAGGGGGAGAAGGGCGCGCGCTCATCCATGCCCCTCGGCAAAGATACCTTGGAAGTGCCGGGGCATGAACGCTATGGATTCCTGGAACTCAAGAAGCCAGAAGACGCCTGGGTCATCGGGACGTATCTGGTGAAACTGTTCATTACGCCGCTTGGACAACAGTCTTTTCACGCGGGCAATCAAGTGGGTACCATGCGGTTTACTATTGTCGCGGGAGCTGTTCCTGCAGGCGTGAGCCCACACTAGCAGGCTGCGGAAAAACTATGTGGGCACGCCAGAACCTCACTGGTCCGCCTGTCTGCGTGCGGACAGGCACGTTTGGGACAACAGGAGCGCAGCATGCAGGATGCTCAAAAAGGCTGTCCAGTAAGGCCGCAGCGAGTGAAGGGTCGAAGGCGTACCCTCTGGGGTACGTTGAGGCTATGAGCGATGCGAGAACGCTGCTGGCGGCCTTTTTCAGCATCCTGATAGTCATTAAACAGAGAAAAGGAACAAGATGGGAGATCGTATCAAAGTCACGGACCAAGAGAAGCTGACGCTGCTCTATGAGCGATTCAGAGACGTGTGTCTGGTCGAGAAAGAAGTCTGGAAAGAGATTTTCATGCCGCGGGAGGTGACGCAGGGGCCTGTCCGAACGAACATGCAAGATCGCTATGATGTGGAAATCGATGATTCCGCGATTGAAGATGCCTTGGATGCGAATATCCCTCGCGGCAGCCAGGCTCTGGCCGCCGCGATTCAGGAATATCGAGAGAGTATTTCATTTTATCGAAAAGGCTAAACATGTTAGCGAGACGCGAGTACTCGCTCAACATCCTGCACGATCTCTGGCGCCAACGGCTTCGCCCGGTGATGGTATCGTGCGACGACCTTTCCTGACCGATCGACTAAATACTTCTGGAAATTTCACTCCACCTCGCCGGGGAACGGGCTCTGTTCAGTCAGATACCGGTAGAGAGGATGTTTATCGGCGCCCTTCACACTGATCTTGCTGAAGAGTGGAAACGACAGGCTGTACTTGGTGTAGCAGAATGTTTTGATCTCGGTATTCGTCCCTGGCTCTTGCTGCCCGAAGTTGTTCGCAGGGAACGCCAGGATCTCAAAGCCTTTTCTCCGATATTGCTCATACATCTTTTCGAGGTCAGTATATTGCGGCGTATTGCCGCAGAAGCTGGCCGTGTTGACCAGTAACAGCACCTTGCCGCGGAACTGGTTCAGTGAGACTGGCTTCCCGTCGATATCGTTCAGCGTAAAGTCGTAGACTGCGGGCGTCTGCGCTGCCATGAGCATGGTCCCTTCTTGTTTCGCCTGTGCGAGGCTCGGCTCAAGTAGGTCGCTCGATCCACCACCGGCGGTCAAGCCAATTGCTGCGAACAATCCCACCAATGTGTGCCGCAATTTTTCCATCGGACACCTCCGGTTAGAGTCGCTCTAAGGCCTCAATGCGCGCTTCCATCGGCGGATGCGTGGCAAAAATATGCATGAATCCTGAGGAATTACCGGAGATCTTCATCGTCGCGAGCGCATCCTGTGTGGAATACTCGACCTGCGAACGGGTGACCCATCGATCGATCGCGCGAAGGGCCGAGATCATCGAGTCCTTGCCGTACACCTTGGCGGAAAAGGCATCCGCGCCATATTCACGCTGCCGTGAAAACCAGCAGATCAAGACCGAGGCCAGAATACTGACGATGATCTGGAGCACGATCGACAATCCAAAACCGAGCGCAGCTTGATCGCGTTCTGCGAAGAACCGACGCACCCACATCGCGATGTAGTATACGAACGTGTTCATCAGTCCCGCCAACACGGTCGTCGCGAACATGTCCCCGTTGTAGACGTGTCCCATTTCATGGGCGAGGACGGCTCGCATTTCCTGTTCTTGCAAATTGCTCAACAATCCAGTCGAGACCGCCACCATTGAGTTGTTCTTGCTGGGTCCGGTCGCGAAGGCGTTGGGATCGGGGGATTCGTAGACCCACACCTCAGGCATCGTAATGTGGAGCCGTTGCGCAATCTCCTGGACGGAACCGTAAATGACCTGTTCGGCTTGCGACCGGGGTTGGGTGATCTGGCGGCAATCCAACATGGCCCGAGCCATTTGTTTGGAAAATGCCAAACTGATAAAGGCGCCACCAAAGCCGAGGGCGAGGGCCCAAACTAACGAGCTGAGGTCGACAGATCCTCGCAGATCAATCCCGAACATGGGCAGAACGATATTGATAAGCAAGGGCACGGTGAGCGAGAGCGTCACCATGATCAGAATGTTGGCGGCCAACAGCAGGAACATGCCCTTCATCCATTTCATCGAGATCCTCCTTCAAGACCGCGTTCTCGCCCCGTCATTGGGCGAGTCATCAGTGAAAGCCATTGTACTAACCAATTCCCTGAAATGCATCTCGATCGAGACTACCAAGGCGATATATGGGAGATAACTCCTAACACGCCAAGGTCAAGGCGCCTCAAGTGCATGAAACCCTTGGGCAAAGTTGACCCATTCCCGTCCTTCCTGTTAGAACTGGCTCATCGATGGGGTGCATATGCGATTGATCCACATGTTGGCGATTGTCTGGTTGCTGACATCTGTCGGCGTGACGATCGTTTATGCAACGGAACCATCTCAGTTCGGCCCTCCTGTGGTGATCCAGGTGGCGGCAGACGGGGTGCAGCGAGCCACGGTCACGCTCGATAGCTATTCGTATAGCCCCAACCATTTGATTGTCGAAGCTGGGAAGCCGGTTGAACTGACGCTGACCAGTGTGACGACGTTTACCCCACACAATTTCATCATCAAGGACCCAGCGGGAAGCCTATCAGTTGAACAGGATGTGAGCGCCGGCAAAACGGTCACCATTATATTTACGCCGACTCAGCCCGGCACATTTCCCATCTACTGCGACAAACGTCTCTGGCCGTTGCCCAGCCATCGCGACAAAGGGATGGAAGGGAAGCTGGAAGTGCGATAGGTGTGGCTACGAGCATAGAGACTTCCAAGCAGGAATTGCTCCGCGATCTCCTCGAGCAAGTGTCCCGTCTCTTCTACACAACGTTGGTTGTGGTCCCGGCAGATGTGCGCGATCAAGTCAGCCTCGCCTACCTGTTTGCCCGCGCAGCGGATACGATTGCGGACACGGAATTAATCGATCGTCCGCGTCGGCTGGATTTACTCGGCCAACTCAAAGCGCAGTTCGTGAGCGATCAAATTACCTGGACTCAGGTGCGAGAGATCCAGCAGGCGGTGGGACCAATCCAGCAGAATGCTGCCGAGCGTATCCTGCTTGAACGACTGGGGGATTGCTTCAAGCTCTTCCAGACCTTTTCGCCGGACGATAGGCGCCGCATACAACGGCTCATGACCACGCTGACGCAAGGCATGGAGATGGACCTCGCC
>PLBR01000098.1 GCA_003135435.1 Nitrospira sp.
ACCCTGCTGAGGAGAGGATAAGAGAAAATGATCGAACTGAATGCTCAGCCAATGAACCAGGTGGAATTGCTCAGTTCGGAAAAGTAGAATGTCCCCATTTATTTCTCTAAGGCAATAAAGACTCCCGACCCCTTTTCATCGACGAGGTTCCGGCCGCCAGCGGCTCAAGCAGTTAGTTAGGCGACCCCCTAGACAAAATCCCTCTTCTCATAATCGAGTCCCTTTCTAACTTTATCCAACGCTTTGTTAAGCATCCGGATGTTCTCACCAAAAACCATTCAGCGGTCATATCCTCGGCGAGTTCCACCGGAACACGTCCATCCTTCGTCTTCCGGCTAAACTTGAGCAATCGCAGGTACTTCATTGAGCCAAAACCAAACGTTCTGCCATATGCGAGTGCATCGCATAAGCGCACTACCGNNGTCCAGCGGAGCTCGCTTGTTGTACTTTCCCAGTGTTTTATCAAGGTCGTCGTCGTTCGTGAATGCATTTAGTTCAACCGAATCCTCTGCCCTCGCCTGCGGCAGCTGGGTTAGGACCTGCTTAGCAGCCCTTTGGTCCAGCTTCACTATAACCATTCACGCGCCCATTTCGAGGGACTGCAGATCCCCGACAAGCTTCCCAAGGTTAAGCACATGCAACTCGAATAGCTCTCTTTCACTCATAGGTTCGCCTAACGCCCAAGTTCACCCGCGGCCCTGCCGGAGCGAAGCAGAGGCGGGGACGTCGGATGGAACGCCTTGTTGGAGATCAGTGCCCCATCAATAGTTTTACGCGGTCAGAGCGAGTCAGTATTACCAACCCCTCAAAAGCCACGTGGAACCCGGCACCCTTGATGGGCTTTGCCATCTCAGCGTCATTCTTGCCGTCGCATTGGCAATGCCGACGCTGGCGGCACAATCGTGACGTGTTCGTTGGCGAATANNAGCAGGTGGCCTTAAACTTGTCCGCTTGTGCGAGGCACTGCGGAGCCAGTGCGTCGTTCTCGATTTGGCCTTTGTGGGGATAGCAGGCAGTGCGGACTACGATGAACTCTAGCTGGCTGTTCTTCCTTGCCACGATTTGTGGATTTATTCCTACCTTGAGATTTACCGATTCGATCTGGTGGCCCTCCTTCGATAAGTGGCGGGACACCACTTCGATCCCGAAGTCGTGAATCTCCGCAGCGGTCATTAGTTCTCTAGCCATTTCTCTCTCCATGATCCCCAACTATCATTCGACATCCGAATCATTTCGGCAAAGCCAGCAGAAACTTCCTGCTAATCCCAGGCCATGCGGAGAACAGGCGATTGGGCAAGCTGCTTAATCAACATTGCTTTCGGTGGGATGCCAGGAGCGCCCGCCAGCGCGTTAGCCGTCATTCCATGCATCCTAGCATGAATCGCCGACTCCACTGAGCAGCCCAGACTGAGAACCAAGTTTTTGACCCACACATTGTGTGAGTCAAAGCCAGGGCTTCACCGCTCTGTGATTCGCCTGGCTAGTTTGATCAACACTCCTTCGCGCAGACCTAGATCACTGACGAGTACACTTGGCATCCCCAGCGTCTCCATGATCGTCCTGATGATGATCGCTCCGGCGGCTATGACTTCTTCGCGGCCTTTTTCTAGACCTGGCAGACCGGCTCGGTCGGCTTTTTTGCGGCTCAATAACGTCTGTTCGAGTTCTTGAATCGTGCTCAGCTTTAACGTGTAGTTATGGATTCTTGCTGGCTCGTAGGCGGGAAGTTTCTGGGCCATGGCCGTGAGGCTTGTGATGGTTCCCGCTGTGCCGACGAAGGTTGCCGTGTGATAGTTGCCCATGTCGGCGACTCCAGCCTTGGTTTCTCGCCCGACCCACTCGCGCGCTTGCCGGATCTCCTCGTCGGTCGGCGGATCATGATGTAAGAGCCGCTCACAGAGCCGGACGACCCCAACATCAATCGATTGCACAACCGGCTTCTGACCTGGCCGATCCAGGATGAACTCGGTGCTGCCGCCGCCGATGTCGAGGGCTAACAAGTCGGTCACACCAGGGGGCAAGCCGGAGCGAATACCCAGCAGCGTTCGCCTGGCTTCTTCTTCTCCTGAGAGCAGTTCGATCTCGAAGTCCGCTTCGCGCTTCACGCGATCGAGAAACTCATCACGGTTCTCTGCGTCACGCACTGCGCTCGTCGCGACGACCGCCGCGGCATCGACGTGAGAGGCATCGATCATCTCCCGCCACTCCTTCAGGCAGCACAGCACCCGATCCATCGCCGCAGCGCTCAGCTGCTTTGTCTGATCGACGCCCTCGCCCAGCCGGAGAATTCGTCGCTCAGATCGTAATTCCTTCAGCCGCCCGCCAGGCAGCAGATCGGCAATCAGCAACCGGCAGGTGAGCGTGCCAATATCTATGCCGGCAAGACGCATCGTGCTTGACGAGTCGTTCATGCGTCGCTCCGAATCTCCGCTATCTCCGATTCAAGCTTCTCGCGTGCGTCTTTGAGTTCTTGGATCTCTTTGACGAGTCGACCGATTTCAGCGTCGTGCAGGACCCGCTCAACCGGTTCGCCTCCCTCGCCAAGGCTGACCGCTCGCTCGCCGACATCACGATGCAGCTCGCCCAATTGCTGGTCGAGCTTGCGGATTTCGAGCCGGATTCGCAGCAATTCCGTTTCTTCCAACGCACGGATCGCCGCCTGCGCCGTGCCATGGCGCAACGTCGCCAACCCCGCCTTCAAATCATGCTTGAGTCGCTGTAAAAGCCCCATGATACTCCTAGTGATCAGTGACGAGTGATCGGTGATGAGTGAAAACCGGGCGAGAACTCCACCAGTCGGTCACCTGCCACTGATCACACATCACCCATCACGCATCACTTTCATCAACTGATCGACCCTAAATCCAACTTCGTTTCCCACCGCCGCAACATGGTCTCTCGCAAGACACGGTGCACCGGCGCTTTGAGCTGTGGGTCCTGCTTCAACAGTGCAAAGGCCTCCTGCCGCGCCTGCCGGAGCAGCTCGGCATCCCGCACCAGGTTCGCGACGCGAAACTCCGGCATGCCCCACTGCCGGAATCCAAAAAACTCGCCGGGCCCGCGAATGCGGAGATCTTCCTCGGCAATCACAAACCCGTCGGTCGATCGCACGAGCGCGTCCAGCCGCTCCCGGGCCGCCGATGGCAATTCTCCGGCTTCTTTGGGCTTCTTCGATCGAAACAACACCCCACCCGAGGCCATCAGCAGACAATAGGACTGGTGCCCGCTTCGCCCGACGCGGCCGCGCAATTGATGCAACTGTGCCAGCCCGAACCGCTCGGCATGCTCGATCATCATGACCGTGGCATTGGGCACATCGACTCCAACCTCAACCACCGTCGTCGCGACCAGTACCTGGATCTCCCCCTTCTTATACAATGCCATGACCCGGTCTTTCTCTTCCGACTTCATCCGACCATGCAACAGCCCGACGCGAAACTCGGCCAACTCTTCCGCTTGCAGCTGCGCTGCGCCTTGCATGGCCGCCTGCAGATCGGTCTTCTCCGATTCTTCGACGAGTGGATAGACGACATAGGCTTGACGGCCGCTCCGAAGTTCATCGCGAAGAATCTGATAGGCCCTCACCCGCTGACTGTCACTCAAGAGAAACGTCCGCACCGGCTTTCGCCCCGGCGGCATCTGGTCGATCACCGAGACATCGAGATCCCCATACACCGTCATGGCCAGCGTGCGTGGAATCGGTGTCGCGGTCAGCACCAGCACGTCGGGCTTATACCCCTTCTCGATGAGCGTCTTCCGTTGGAGTACGCCGAATCGATGTTGCTCATCCACCACCGCCAGTCCAAGCTTCGCGAAGGTGACGCCTTGCTGAATGACCGCATGGGTCCCGATCACGACCTGCGCGGTCCCGGAGGCCACCTGCTCGAGAACGGCTTTACGCGCTGCCGCACGGCCACCTCCGCTCACGAGCACCACGGAGAGTCCGAGCGGTTCCAACAGCCCCTTCATCGTCCGATAGTGCTGCTCAGCGAGAATTTCCGTCGGCGCCATCAGTGCTGCCTGATAGCCCGATCCACAGGCCAGCACCATCGCCTGCACCGCCACGATGGTTTTTCCGCAACCGACATCGCCCTGCACCAGGCGGTTCATCGGTTTGCGCGACGTCATGTCCGACAGAATCTCGCGAATCACCCGCTCTTGCGCCGTGGTCAACTGAAAGGGCAGCGCCCGATCCAGCTTGCCGAGGAGCGGCGTCTTCGGATTGAACGACACCTGCTTGACCTCTTCTTTCATGACTCGTTGCCGCCACGTTAAGGCGAGTTGGAGCACAAACAGCTCTTCGAACGCCAAACGGCGATGCGCCGGCGTGAGACCACGCTCGAGCTGTCCCCCATCCGTCCCAGGCTGAGGGAAATGCACATCCTGAATGGCTTGTTGAATGGGCAGTAATCGATAGCGGGCACGAAGCGGGACCGGCAACACCTCCTGCGCCTCGGCGACATGTGCATCCAGCAAGCTCTTCATGAGCACACGCATCTGCCGGGACGTCCACCCCTTGGTTTCGTGGTACACCGGAACAATACGCCCCACATGCAACGGCGCTTCGGTTTCCGCGCCCACTACTTCGTATTGCGCGACCTCCATCCTCGTATCCACCCATCCCTGCGCGCCGGCCACCATCCGCCCAGTCAGCATGACACTCGTCCCGACGGTGAAGAGTGGCTCGAGAAACGGCTGATTAAAGAATACCGCCTGGAGACGCCCGGTTGAATCCTCCACCACAATATCGAGGATAGTGAGGCGGCGACTGCGGGCCTTCTTTGCCTCGCTTCGGATGATCGTGCCGCAGATCGAGGCCTGCACACCCGGCACCAGTTGCCCGATCGGGGTCATGACCGAGCGATCCTCATAGCGCCAAGGCAGGGTCCAGAGGGCATCCTCAACCGTTTCGATCCCGAACCGTTGGAGCAGGGCCGTGCGCTTCGGGCCGACTCCCTTCGCGAAACGGATGGGCTGCTCCCACCATGACCGCGATGGGGTTTCATTCACAACAGGCTCATGCACCACAACAGGTTCCGGTTCGTACCACGCTCGGGCCGGATCGCGAACGGCCTCGCGCAAGGCCCCGAGAATGGCCGTGGCTTCCTGCAGCCGACGCTGCTGGTCCTCTGCCGGGAGCCGCTGCTGGTCTCCAAGAAACAGCTCACGCAGCTGGAGCAACGCCGCTTCAATCGCCCGTGGATAGACGTGATCGGACAGGGCCTGCATCACCTGTGAGGAGACAAAGCGATTCAGATTTTTGACGGTGGGCAGATGTGCGAAGGCATCGCGAGTCGCGAATTCGATTGGACGCGCGACACGGTCCAGCCATTGCTGAAACTGTTCAGGGGGTTTGGGCTCGAAAGAGCGCCGTATCACAGTGGCGGATCGTATCACAGCCCTTCCCCCTCCTCAACGGCCACTAGCGGGATGCTGAAAAAGTCGGCCAGCAGCGTTCTCGCATCGTTCAGACCCTCNNGTACCCCAGAGGGTACGCCTCGGGCCTTCACTCGCTGCGGCCTTGCTGGACGAACTTTTTGAGCATCCTGGGGGGAATGCTTTCCTGCTGTCCCACACGTGCAGTCATCGAAGTGCTAACGTACCAACATAGGGTTTTCGCAGCCTGCAAGCCTTGTCAATTTACTGGCAATCCTTTGTCGTCCTTCCCTAGGGTGCTACACTGAGTTCCATACGAAAAGAGCCCTTATGTACCGTCACAACATTTCTCACATTTTGTATCCCATCGCCTGCCTGCTCGGGTTGTTCATCGTCTATCAAGCCTGGTTCAAACCGACCTATCTGCCCACGCCACCACCTGGTCAGCCCAATACCGTTGTGGAAGACTCACAGGAAGCGCTGCCAGAGCCGCATCATGATGGCCCAACGGAACTGGAGCCTAAGCATACTCGCTCGATCGATCCCAGCGTGGTCCCGGAGACGACGCATCACGAGCTGTTGGAGACAATCCGCGACGAGATCGAAAAAGGAAACGTCAAAACTGCAGAAACTAAACTGGCCGATCTGCCGGCAGCCCTCGCAGACGACAACCGCACGCGGCCCTATGTAGCCGTCCTCTGGAACAATCTAGGCATTCAACAGGAAAAAAGTGGCGGGACGGCTGTCTCGATCAAGGCCTTCAAGAAAGCCGCGTCACTCGATGCCAAGAATCCCGTTGTCCAACTGAACCTCGCCCATGCCTACTGGGAACTGCGCGATCCGGCCATGACGCAGGACTTTCTGGAAAAGCTGGTCGCCTTGGCTCCGAACGAGCCCTTCCCCCATCTGGCGCTGGCCGATCTCTTTCAGGAACGGGATCAGCTCGGCGAAGCGGCTCGCCATCTCGATCAAGCCATCGCCCGCGCAGGCAAAGATCCTGCCATGCGATCCTATCTGCGGACCGTCACGGACAAAGTCCGCGGAACCGAGAAGAGCGAAGCGCGACTCACTAGCCGAAACAGCGCGCACTTTACTGTGAAATTCGACGGGGAAGCCGATCAGGCTACCTGGGCCGCTGTGTTGGAAATTCTTGAAGAGGCCTATCGAGAGATCGGCCAAAAATTCGGGCACTTTCCATCCAAGACCATCGTCGTCGTCCTGCACGCTAAGTCCACGTTCCAAAGCGCAACCGGCAGCCCCATGTGGGCTGATGGGCTCTTCGATCCCGTGCTTGGGCGTATCCAGGTACCTACGCAGGACGCCTTGGCAGACCGTACCTGGCTCACACGCGTACTGCGGCACGAGTTCGTGCACGCCCTCCTCTACGACCAACTCGGCCTCGCCGGCAGCGCTATCCCGACCTGGCTCAACGAAGGCTTAGCCATGGAGTTGTCCGGGGATCGCTGGTCGGATCTCGATCAGGTCATGAAGCAGGAGTTGACCCTGATCCCTCTGCCTGCTTTAGAGGGGCCGTGGGGAGGGTTGTCCGCTGATGCCTCAACCGTGGCCTATCTGGAGGCCAACTCGGCCGTGCACTATCTGATCGACCGTTTCGGCATGGATCGAGTGCAAGAGCTCCTCGCGCACCTCAAGGCCAGGCAGGCGCTCTCTACCGCCATGCAATCGCAGCTCTCGCTGTCGTACGAACAATTCCAGTCCAGGTGGATGGATCAGTTACAAGAGCATGGAAAGAAAAGCTAACTCGCAGTAGTCGTGCAGCGTCCGCCGATAGATAGAACCCTCTTCCTTCTGATTAGATCGTTTCTCCTTTCATCTCGTCGAGCCCCTCACCACGCCAAGGCGGAAGATTCTCGGCCGTAGCATCATGCCCGACTGCCACCTCTGTCTCCTCCACGCTCGGCTCGATCGTGTCTTCCCACATGATCTGCCGGTCCCGATCATTCAACATCCGGATGCGAAACTCGATCTGTTGCGATGGGGCCGCCAACCACTCTGTCTGGCCGACGACGGCCCTGCTGACAGGTTCTGCCTGAGCAAACCTGCCGGCCCCGGCTGAGAACTGATCGGTCCACACAAGCTGTCCAGTTGCCGGATCGAGAGCGCGGAGGAAAAACTGAGGTTGACCATCGATGGCGCCCAGGCTCCGGACCTGAGTCACCGTTGCCTGTGGCGCAAGAAGGGCCACGACTTGGTGGGTGGAACCGGATTCTTGATTGCCTGCACTGAGATTCAGGAGACCTTCCCAGAGAAATCGGCCTGTGGCCGCGTCATAGACGCGGAGCGTGAACTCTGAAAGTCCGTCAGCCCTCGAGCCGACTCCGCCCGCAAAAATCCGCTCATGCGGTTGACTGCCCGCTGACGCTGCGTCCTCTCTCACATTCAGCTCATACGTTTCATCGGAAAGAATCTCGCCGTTCTCGGCATCGTACGTTCTCATAGTAATCGTCGACGTCTCAGCATTCTCATACCCAACACCAGCCGCCACGACCGTCCTGGGTTTCACCGGCGCGAGAGACGACTGGTCTGCAGTCCACGCTGTCGACGGAAGGCCAGAGCCGATCGTGGCACACGCGATCAACACGACGTAGAAAGCTTTCCTCGTCCGCCCATCGGCCCGCCGCTCCTGATACACCGGCACAAACTCACTCCTGATCGGCCTGAACCACTCCTTCACTTCACCTATCGCCTCAGACAGCCACTGGATGATTGTCATGTGCGGTTCCCCCTCGCTTGAGCCAGAGTCTCGCATTGACGCCCTTCAGCGTAAATTCCCCACTGTGGGGAGAATACCCTTCGAAAGAGGGGGAACGTTAAATAGCCGCACGAGACAGGCGGGACGAGCGGGAAAGGCGAGATGACCGAGGGTTAGAGGTCCGAAGTTCGAGGTTTTCGGAACGTCGAACCCCGAACTTGGAACTTCAGATCGCAAGCGAGAAACCCCTTACTTGTGAAGGGTTTCTCGACTCGGCGTACGGGGATTCTCGGAGGCCTCCGCAAGCGGAACTTTGCCAAAAACGGAGTACCGGTACCGGGCCACAAACCAATACATCAGATAGCCGAAGGGCTTGACCAGTGGAAGACTCAAGAGGACTGAGAGGACCCGCCCACCCTTGAGGCCCGGCAGGAGGGCCAGAAATGCATCGAGCCCACTGGCAATCTCCCCGTTAGGACGGACCAGAAAGGCCGCGTTGGGACGACCTGGCCGATAGCACTCCCCCAAAACCTGCTTGGCCTCTTCGCTCTGATACGGAACCATACGTATCGGGGTGGCATCCGCATGAGTCCCCAGTCGTTCGAGGCCATTCTTAGCGGTGACGCAGAGGCGGCATTGGCCGTCGTAGACCAGAAGACAGGCTTGAGACTCGGTGTCGGATGGATCTGCCATCGTCGTAATCCCTCGCGATCGCCCACTCACCGCCTCAACACCCAACCTAACAGGCTACGGAAACCTCCGTGTATCCACAATGTACCGTTAGAATCTTACATCTCGCGCTGGTGTCAGAATAGCCTAAGGATGCTCAAAAAGGCCGTCCAGAGATCCGTGAGACGTGAAACGTCAAACGTGAAACGTTTCGGAGGAAGGGCACTTAGCTGTCCTACGTTTCACGTTTCACCTTTCACGGTTCGTGAGAACGCTGCTGGCGGACTTTTTCAGCATCCTGTTGTTGCTGTGGGCAGCAGAGGCAGGTATCATCCCATCCATGCGACACACCTGGACACTCGTCGGCCTGCTCGCGGGACTCTGCCTCATCGGAGCCACTACCACCCAGCTCATACCGGCTGCGACGGAGGCCGGCCGAATCGGATGGATGCTCTATCTGATCGCATTTCCTCTCGCTCTCGCGGGCCTCGTGTGGATCGGATGGGCCTGGACCGCCATGGCCTGCGTCATCTATGGAACGGTGGGATTGGCATTAGACCTTGCCACGGTTACGAGCATCCTGAGTGGACAGGGCGAGATTGGTGCCCTGTTCCTCTTCAGTGCGATGAGCGGGATCGTGAACTTTTCGCTGATCCTATTCGGCGGGCGCGCGTTTTTGCATTCGTCCCTGGGGACCGCGCTTCCAGTATCCCGTCCTCCCAATCCTCCGTCCCCTTCTTCATCCGCAAGACCTTGATCCGTTCAAATCCAGCATTCGTCAACCAGGCCCTCGTCTCGGCTGCCGAATAGGTATTGCCCCTCTCGGTGAACAACAACATCGAGACCGCGAAGAGACTCGCCTCTTCGGGACACAAACCTTCCCGGTCATGGAGAAAGGCATCCTGAATCAGCAGCCGGCCGCCGGGATTCAATGCGACCAATGCACGCCGAAACAGCGCCTGATTGTCTTTTGGCGAATAGATGTGGAGCACGTTCGAATACCAGATGACATCGTAGGTGTCGGGAATGGCTTCCGTCATCACATCCAACGGCAGATAGGAGAGTCGCGCACCGGCCTTGTGAGTCGACGCAATCTCCTTCGCCACGTCGAGGGCTGCGGGACGATCGCACACCGTAGCACGGAGCGTGGGATTCTTTGCGAGGAAGGCCATTGCATAGGTGCCGGGACCACCGCCAAGATCGAGCAGGGTCCGCGCACCACGCAGGTTGATCTGGGCCGCAATCTTCGGAGCGGTCTCCAGGGTCCGGTGATGCATCGCCCACGTGAACCGACGACGATAGTCTGGCTCCTCCGGCTCATCGTGATCAAGCGGCAGTCCACTCTTCACCGATTCCAGCAGGCGTCCCCAATCAGCCCAATGGCTCGTGATCAGCCGGAGATAGTCCCCCCGATAGCCCGGATGGTGTGCGTTCAACGCCGTGGCACCCAACCGACTATTCGTATAGGTCACGCCCTTTTTCTTCAGCAGGCCGGCCATCGCGAGATTCCGGCCGAGAATGGCCAGACCCCGCTCACTGACCTTCATATCACGAGCCAGGTCAGCCATCGTCCAGGCATCTGTGCCGATGGCCGAAAAGAGGTTCAGCTCAAGGGCCGCGATCAAGACCCGCGGTAACCTGTATGCCGTGATCGCATCGCGAAAGTCATCGAACGTGGTGATCGGCCTGCTCACCGAACCACGCCAATTGTCCGCACACACCAACGCATCAGGTCCTGCACGGCCATAGGATTTGTCACATCCACATTCCGTTCGAAGCGAGCGGCCACATAGTCGTCGTTCATCTCGGTCTGTTCGGAGAACCCTGATTGCAGCAGAATCGCACGGTACTTTGCGATCGCCGGTTGGATGTAATACTTGGCCTGCTTTGCGATCTCGTCGGTGCCGAGGTCCTCCGGCGTCCCATCGGAGAGAAGCGTCATCACATCGTCTAGCGCCATCCCATACTGGCAGAGGAGCTTTCCGTCCGGCGTGAGCTCCAGCAGCCATCCATCGTGGCCAAGGTCCATCGCCATCGCACCGCCGGGGTCCAACTCCACTAACCGTGGAAACACGGGGGCCAGCGAGGCCTTGAGAGTAGCCCAGGACATAGAAGCTTCGTCACTCATACATGCGTCTTTCGATGAGGAGGAACCCCATCCTGCCCGGCCAGGCTAGCACGCAGGGCTGCCAAACGTTGAATATTCTCTTCGAGTTTCGGCAGCTGGTACTTGCGATCCATATGTACCACCAATTCAAGAAGATCCGCCGCCTCACGCAGCTTGCCGGTCTCTTCGTAACATTGAGCCAGCAGATACCGAGCACCGCCTGTCCGCAGCTCGTCGCGCGATCGCTCGGCAATAGACTGGCTAGTTTGGCAACAGGCAATGGCGTCGTCATACCGTTGCTGCATCAAAAACGTTCGACCGATCATGCGCCAGGCATCGGCCACACCGCCCTGGTTCCCCAACCGCCGCATCAGGACTAATGACTGTTCATAGTATCCAATCGCCTGCTCGAACTCTTTTGTCTCTCGTGAGACCAACCCAAGATCCGAAAACAGCACCGCCTTGCCGGCCTCATCGTGAGCCTTACTCATGAGATCCAACGCTTCGAGATAGTAGGCCTTGGCACGATCCCACTCGCCCGCATCGGCCCTCAGATTCCCCAAGTTACCCAGCGTCGTCCCGATCCCCTTCTCGTCCCCAAGAATCTTCTGGAGTTCCAGCACCTCTTGGTAGCAGGTCTGGGCCGCTTCTCGACGCCCACTGACCGCACAAATGTTCCCGAGATTTCCCAGCGTGGATGCTAACGCCCGTTGGTCCCCGGTCAGCCGGTCGCATTCCAACGCCTTCGCATAGCAGGTATAGGCATCGGTATAGAGCCNNGTCCCTGGCGATTGAGTTCTTCGGATAGTCCGTTGCGTAATGTCATGATGAGGGCTGGAGCAACTGTTCGACCGCCTGCTTGGCACCGGTGAGAATCGAGGCACCGTCGCCGACCAACAGACTATCGAAATTGTACTTGAGGAGACGACGCAATCCCTCCTGGGCCTTCGCCACGTCGGCATATTTTTCAGCGGGGAGCATACTGACGGAACCAGCAGGCTTCCCGATCAAGGCATCGCCGACAATCAGCACACCCTTCCCCTGCTGAAGGAACAGGGCCGACTCGCCGGGAGACTTTTGGCCATTCAGCTGGATCACCCAGATCCCGCCTGTAAGCAACTCCCCGTCTTTAAATGTTTTGGTCGGCTTGAGATCCATCTGCGCTGCATCCGCCTCCGGTACTTGCAACTGGCAGCGAAACTCGTCCTGGTACTTCGCCGCTTCGCGGGCATGGTCGCGATTCGTCACGATGATGTAATCGACGGGGCCGTTGCGGAGAATCACCGAACTCGCCTCACCTGTCATCGGCGGAGGGTCGATGAGAATCTTGTGTTCCCCGACTGTCAGGAAGAGCCCATTGAAATCAACCTGCTTCTCTTCGGAGAACCAAGACCATTGCCAGATGCCGGGAAGCAGGTTTTTCATAACAAGAGCCGATGGCTTATAGCTGATAGCTTATGGCACAGACGCATTCACAGGGCTGCGACGGCATCCTTCACGACTTTCGTGACTTTCGTCAGAATGCTGGCCTCGTTGGGCAAATCGATGATGTCGTCTTCTGAGATCGTAATAAATTTTCGATTCGGCCCCTTCGTCAGGGAAATCAGAAATATACTATTAGAAGGCATGACGGGAATGACGACCTGCACCGCGGCATCAGTCCCTTTCACCACCTCCAAAAACTTCTGCTTTCCCTCTTCCATCTCATCCATCTTCTTCTTTCCTCTCCCTCTCGGCAGAAGTCGGTATATCCTCTGCACCGCAGCTGGGGGAACCCAGTCTGCACGCGTGAAACCAGCATTGCTCTATCGTACGCGTTCCGCGAGCAAAGGGATTCCTCACCCGCGGTGCGCCTTACATCTTACTATTTTCGCCAGCCAATAACTCGTCAACTTCCGCTACAATCACCTCTTCACCAGCCAAATCCATATTACCGACACGCTGCCACCGAATCACGCTCTGCTGATCGATCACATACACGTTGGGAATAAACTTCCCACCGCCGTACAATCTGTCAGTCACCTTGTTTGGATCAAGCAGATAGGGATAGGTGACTTTCACTGGAAAGGCGGACAAGAACTCGCCGATATCCTTCCTGGAGTTTCCGGAAGAATTGACGCCGAGCACGGCCACGTCTTTTCCCTTCGTCATCTCGGAAACTTTTTGGAGCGTCGTACCCTGCATCATACAGGGATCGCAGATATGGAACAGTCCGAGCACCACGACCTTCCCCTTATAGGTATCCAACCCCACAGTCTCTCCGGTGATGGCCGTCAACGTAAACGAGGGCGCCTTCTCGCCGACCTTAAAAAATCCCGCGGCAAGGACCAGATGCGCGGCAAGCATCGGAAAGAGCAAGGCACTGAATAGAAGAGCAAGACGTTTCATAGCAGCCCCCTTCTTAGAAACATGAAGAGCGTATGGCACGAGCGCGAAGGTGATCGGATGTTCGTTCGTGCTTCAGCCAGAACCTATACGCCATCGGCGATACGCTCCTCGCATCATTGACCGCTATCCTACCATGCAGTTTTTTTCAGGAGCAACGGGACGTCTTACAATCAGCTCTACGGAGAGGGTCAACAAGACGATGTAAAAAAAGATTACCTGCCGGAAGATTCCTGGGCTCGCGCCGGAGCTACGGTGCTTAGCAGACGAACTCCATGGTCGGACGCACTCAACCCTTTGAGGAAAAAGCCGACCGCATCACGCAGGTCATCGGATCCGCTCCTGGGACAGACCTGCCGGCAATAGTTTGCGCGCCGGGCCAATGCATTCTTTCACGGACTTTTTGAACGGGAGAAAATAGAGTTGACGGACTGTCGAAAATTCTCGAGGATCCGCGTCCGGTAGACCGACTTGCAGCGTCTCGGGTTCCCTCGGCACATAGAGCGTGCCAAACAGTGCATCCCAGATGGCTAATTTCACGCCGAAGTTCTTATTCCAATGTTGTGTGTCAATGCTGTGATGGATCACATGCTGAGCTGGGCTGAGGACGATCCGACTCAAAGAATGAGGAAAGCAAAACAGAATATGAGAGTGCCTCAGATGGGAGCCGAGAAGACCCAAGATACTAATGCCGAAGATCGAGAGCAGTTGCACCTCTCCTCCAACAAAGTTCTGGTAAAACACGGCGGCTAACCCGACGACCGGAGCATTGCACACAGCAAAGCCGATGAGTTCTACCGGATGTACCCGATACGCTGTGACAGGGGTGAGCACTTCGGCAGAATGGTGAACTTGGTGAAAGGCCCAGAGGGCAGGAATCTTGTGGAACAGGACATGAAGCCAATAGTTGATGAAATCGTGCAGCATGAGAAAACCAATGGCTACGCCGACGGCCAACGCAGGCGCGAGCGTGCTTGGTGGTTCCCAGGACGTCAGCCCAAAGATCATGGCGCCCATGACCTTATACCCTAGCAGGTTGATCCCGGTGATAATCGGCACATACAGCAGGAAATACAAAAACAGATCGATCGCGACGAACCGGCAATCAAGCAGCGTCGACGGATGCCGATACAGCCGACCCGGAAACGCGAACTCACGGAACCAGGCCACGTCTGTTTCTCTTCTCCGTTTCGCGAGAACATAGAGGATCCAGGCGACAAGGACACTGGACAAGAGATATGGCCATGCGAACCCATGTGAAAAGTCTGTAAACACCCGCGGTACTTTACCAATCGCTGCCACGAAGGCATCCCACGACATGAATGAGCTGAACGAGTACTCCACGACTCTTTCCAAAAACCATGTCACGTTATCAATAAGCATGATCGCTACGCGCTCTACGGCACTTCCAGCAACGGTTTAATCAGCCTGGGAAGATCCAAAATATCTCGTCCAAAATGCAGGCGATAGCAATCGACCTGCTGGACGAGCCGTGTCAGAATCTGAAACTCGCGCCGCGCCACCGCTTGGTCGTAGACCAGCAACCCCTGCGGCATGAGGGCCTCAAGGGCACGGCTTTTCGGCAACGGTTCCAGACAACTGTGGGGCATGTCGACCACGTGCGGAAAAATGATCATGGCCGGGGTACAAGAATTCCCGATGGAGTCGGCATACAGATCCTCCGCCTGAAAGAATTTTTTGCAGATGCCCTGCTGCAAAATCCCGGGCGCCGCGTTGCGCAGTTCGGGAAAGAACTCGGTGGTACGATCCGTCACGTCGATCTTCATCGGAAAGGCCAGCAATTCCATGTGCGCACCCTGGTCGCGCAGCAGTGGAAAGTCATCGGACAGATATCGAAATCCCGACCGGAGCAATGATAAAAACGACGTGGTCTTTCCTTGACCGCTATAACCGGGAATCAGCACTCCCCGGCCCTGGTATTCAAGCGCGGTCGCATGCACGGTGTAGAGGCCGTTCCGCTTCAGGAGTTCCGCAAGTGCAAAGTGGAAGAAACTCGTGCGCACGTCCGGGTGCATCGCATCCGGCCTGACAAAGTAGCCCTCGACCAGGTTGCGAGTACCGTCGATCAGCAGCACTCCTTGCTCATGAAAATCTGCGATGAGCCGATCCCCATCCTGCACGACCTCGCACCGCCAGAGAGAGCGCAATGAATCTCCCATCGCCGGTCGCGTACCGGAGAACAATATCTTCCCGGTATCGGAGACTTTCACCGGTACATCCGCCCGACTGGCAACTTCTTCAAATTGCATCGTCAGTACGGTGTCACCATGAACCCCCTCGGCATGAAAGTGACGGAGAAATGTCAACACCGGCGCCACGAAAGCCTGAGCGGACGTACTAAACCGGAGTTCGACGCCATGAAAGTTGAACAGATACTCGCGTGCAATGGTCGCTGTGTTCATCGCATCCCTCATCTGGTTAGCTGCCGCCATATCTCTCGATTGTCACAAGCTGACCGGCCTTTACAGGCCGGCCAGCCCATGGCATAGATCAACAACCTTAGACGTTATCTCCTGGCTTGTCGCTGGTCTTCTCCTGATACTTGGTCCCAGTGATGTCGCGCAGCAAGTCGTGCGTCGCCAACACGGGCTCGGTATAGGATTCCTTCTGCTGTTGTTCCATTCGTCCTCACCTCCTTTCCAATGTTAAGAGTCCCTCGTGACCTAGATGCGTCACGAGAGCGAGGAGATCGTCGACGATGCGTTCCGACGAGGCTTCGAACCGCGCGCAGAGCGTCGTGTGGATGTCTTGAAGCGATTCCTTTCCCGTACAATGCTCCCAGATTGTCGTCCCGACACGGTTGAGCGTATAGTAGCGGCCTGAACTGAGGTCGAGGAGCACGGTTTCTCCCTCCAGCGTCGTCCCCTGCACATTGGGATTGAGCTGAGGAACCGTTTGCATGAGTTGCTGATGTTTGTCCTGCTGCCCTCGTTCCACCTGCTGCCGTTCTTCTTCCGACAACAACGCACGTGCGGCATCAGCCAATTGCTCTGTCGTCGCCTGACCCGTGAGCGTCGGCTGCGCCGGATCAGACTGAACGGCCATATCCGGTCTCAGGTCGGCGGTAATAAACGGTTGTCTGCTCATAATTGCGATCCCTCCTTTTCCACCTTGTGCACATTCCACGATTACACCCTCCCTGCACAGAGCAGATCGGCCAAGGCATCCCCGATCCGCTGGCCTGTATAGTTCTCGAAAAAGGTAAACCCCGGGCTGGTATTCACCTCGAAACAGTAATAGGCGCCATCTGGTGTCCGCCGAAGGTCGATCCCACTCAGGCTCAATCCCAGTCCTTTGGCAAGATTGAGGCAGCGAGTCTGTAAGCCTGGCTCCAATTCGACCGCCCGCATCATGCGCTGCTTGTTTTCACGCTCGGCATACCGATAGTCCGCACCATCCGACAGGACCTCGGTCGCAAACAGGCGATCCCCCACCGTATGGATGCGCAAATCCGTACCAGGTATCATCTCTTGAAGCTGCACCGGGCAGTATCGGATCTGCTCCAAGCGAGAGAAATCCTCTGGCGTGAGCGGCCTCACGATCGACCGCTCCGCACTGATCGACTTGTAGATCACCCGTTCCTGGCACTCCTCATAAAACATGCGGGCTTCTTCTGGAACCATCGTCACCAGAGTTCTCGGAACTTGGAAGCCGTACTGGGCGATCAACCGCAGCTGATAGGGCTTCGACATGTTGGTGTGCGACGCCTGGCGTCGATTGACCACCAACATCGGCAGACTCTCGACGAATTCCCAAAGAGACGTCGCGATCATCCGCTCACGAGGAGTCGATGCCGCACGGCTGCCCATCGACCGGAGATACACCGAGTCGATATCGGACAGATGGATGGTGCGGTTGCCGATGCACAGCCGATCGGCCATCGCACCCCGCTCAGTTGACCACGCGATGTCCCAGCTGTCCCCTTCCGACTCCGGATGGACGAGCATGAGATCAGCGTTCCGTGCTGCGAGTCTCGCACAGACGTTCGCGAGCACTGGATCGGCCATCGGGCCCATCAAGAGAATCATGAAGCGATAGACTCCTCATTTCGAAAAGATAATCGACCAAACGGCACACGATCTGTTGCTGAACCTCTTGCGGACAGTGCCAGAAGCTGGGGACACTGCTCACATCGAGACAATAGATTGGCCCTTCAGGGGTCACGATGAACTGGCATTCGGCAAACGTCAGTCCCAAATCACCCACAAGACCGAGACAGCGTTCTGACAGTATCGACAGCATCTCCATCCGCTGCGGCAAGTCCTCACCTGGCTGCAGAACGGTCGCGACGATCTCCGCTCCGACCACATACACCGTCACCCGCTGCCCGCGCGGGATGGCTTGCACCGAGACCGCCTGCCGCTCCATGACACGACAGATCTGTTCGACACCATCATGGGCGTGCAAGAACATCCCTGGCTCATGAGATCCCAGCGCTTTTAAGTACACGCGTTCGCCCCAGGCTGAAAACTGCAAAATCGCATCGGCCTGACTGGACGTGCAGCGTGAAGACGGGAGCAGAAATCCGTGTTCCTCGGCCAGCTGAGACAGGAGAGGGCTCCCCGCGAGGATGGTGGGCCGACCGCCAGGGACAGGCCGATTGACCACACAGCAAGGCATGGCATTGAGAAATGCCAGCCACGCCGCGGTGGTTTCCATGATCACGTAGTCGCGATCTTGTAAGGACAGTTCTTCAAGTTCTATGGGCGGAGGTAGCGTGAGTCGTACGAAGATACCGGTGAGGTCAGCGAGAGGAATTGTGTGGCCGTCGATCACCACCATACCAGGTACGACCGAGGCACCGGTCACCACCGGCCAATTGAGCAATATCCTGTCTAAGAGTTGCGCAGGCTGGACCCAGAAGACATCTCCGCCGGTACGTTGTGCCTCCCTGTGCACCAGCGTTGCCCACGGATCTGTGGAGTCGGAAAGTATCAGAATCACGCTGACTGACTCCTCTCCGGCGCTCCCTCAGACCTGCCCACCCATGCATCGTGGTCGAGGAACTGTGCCAAGTTGTTGCGAAGAGTACCCCGATCTCGAGATTCCGCCTAGCTCACTAGAAGTGGGACGGCACCCTACTTTGGTTGGTCAGTAGAAATAC
>PLBR01000148.1 GCA_003135435.1 Nitrospira sp.
AAAGGAATGGGGCCACTTCTGTTTCATCCCGCGCAACTCCATTCTCCTGGTGTAGACCAGAATGCTGGTGTTGCGCTAGAAACTTGAACTCAAGGGTACAAAAACCCCTTTCATTCCAAGCTCGCTTGCACCACGTTCCGGCATCTCCGGTTGCCGGGACGCTTCAGCGACCTGTTCTGAGCTCGAATGGAAGAAGGCGATGGGCAGTCTCAAATAATAATACGCTTCGATCGCGCGGTTCAGTACAAGCAAGACGACAACCAGAACAAACCGCATCATCTTGGGCACGGACGTACTTCAAGGAATGACGGTCAAGGAACAGAGGGCTTGGTCAGATCATTATTCACCCAGTTAGTGCCCGCGTTGACATCGATCCCACCAGCAGGAGGAGGCTTGTTGAGATTGACAAATTGAAACGTGCCAAAAGGCTGGATCTGATCGTCATCGGGCAATTGTCTCCGGTTCCAGCCCCCGCCGAGCGCGCGGATGAGAGCAACGGAGGATTTTAGCAGATCGGCCTTGATTACAACGAGATCGATGCGTGCCGCGAGCGTGTTAACCTGCGCGTAAATGAGTTCAAGGCTGGAAGCCAGACCACCCCTATAGAGATCCATGGTCATGGTCTGTGTTTTGAAATTGGCCCCGACGGCGGCGTCTTGACGATTGACTGCAACCGTCAGGCGGTTCGTCAAGCTCAAATTGTTCTCGACCTCGCGAAAGGCATTGAGCACCGTCGAACGGTAAAGGTCTTCCGTCTCGCGATAGGCCGACCAGGATTGCTGCAATTGGGCACGACGATACCCACCCTGGAAGACCGGCATCGAAACACCGGCGCCATAGGACCAGAAACTATTGGCCAGCTGTATCAGATCGGTACCCTCGTACCCGCCGCCGAGTCGGAACGACACATTGGGGAAAAAGGCGGCGCGGGCGATGCCGATGACGCGGTTCGCCTGCGCCATCCGGCGTTCCATACTCGCGATGTCGGGTCGACGCTCAAGCACAGTGGAGGGGATAGTTTGTGGAATCGTGAACTTTGCCACCCGAATGTCGTCGGCCGGCTCAAGCTCGAAACTGGCCGGCGCCATATTGACGAGGATGGCGATCGCCTGTTCCGTCACTTGGCGTTGGCCTTGAATCTGGGCTAATTTTGTCTCAGTGCTGAACAGCAGAGATTCGACGCGGGCAACGTCGAGTGCCGACGCGATCTTGCCGGCGAACTGCCGCTCGACGAGCATGAGCGACTGTTTGTACAGCGTGATCGATTGATTATAGATCGACACTTGCGCGTCGTAACCGCGTAGCGTGAAATAATCCGCTGCAATCTCCGCTTGCAGGCTGAGGCGCGCGAGCCCATAGTCAGCAGCGCGCTCTTCGGCGCGGTAGATCTCAACACGCGTCGCATTGCGGAGTGCCGACCAGAAATCGGGCTCCCAGGCTGCGATTCCTCCAAGTGACATGGTGTTTTGTTGAATGGGACTATCCGGCGCACGAAATAGTGTGTCGGGGGATTGCCTATTGCGAGAGGCACCGAACCCCAGGCCGATCTGAGGAATGTACTGCGACCGGGCCTTCATCATCACATCGCGGGCCTGAACGAAGCGCTCCGCGGCCGCTTGCAGATCAGGATTCGCTGCCATGGCCTGCTCGATGAGCCTATTTAGCGCCGGATCGTCGAACAGTTTCCACCAATCCTGACGGAGTTCGTCATCGGCCGGCTTCGCCTCCACAAAGGGACTCGACCCACGCCATGAAGCGGGGACGACATATTCAGGTGGTTTATAAGCGGGCGACAAATCGACTGCTGGGAACCAACTGCAACCAGGCAGGATGAGCGCTACCAACATGAAACTGGACCACCGCACCGCGGCGCGACTGGTGCGTGACACCTCTGCTCTCGATCGTAAGGGCTCGCCTGTCACTTGGACGTGACCTTCGCGGCAGGTGACTCTTTTGGCGAAGGTTCATCTGTAAGCTCAAATCCAGGTGCGGGCGTGACGATGACCACCTTGTCGCCTTCTAGCAACGCGGCGCTTGGGTTATTGATAATACGGTCGCTTGCGGAAATCCCTTCTGTCACCTCGATGGCATTGTCGAGGACTCTGCTCATGACGATTGATTTGAAATGCACGTGGTCGTCCTCACTTACCAGAGCTATTTGCGCTCCGTGCTCCTGGAAGACCAACGAAGTGGTTGGAATAGTGAGAACGTTCCTGTCGACCGGAGCCGTGATATGGACTGTTGCGTAGGAGCCGGGCCAAAGCGCCCCGTCCGCGTTGTCAATCGTGAAGATCGTGATAGCCGTACGCGTGCTGACGTCGAACCCACGAGCGACGGTCAGAAACGTGGCGGTGAAATGACGATTGGGCAATTGTGGCACTGTCACGTCGGCCGTCAGGCCTGGCTGGAGAAAAGGTCCGAAAGCCTCAGGCACGCTGACGAAGAGGCGCATCTTACTGACGTCGGCCACGGTAAAAAGATCCTTGATTGCGCCAGGGCTACCTTCAGAGCTACTGTCTTTATTGACGTAGTTCCCGACGTTGATGTTGCGCACGGTCACCACACCGTCATAGGGCGCGACGATCGTCTTGAACTGGATCAGCGCCTCGAAGTTCTTGACGTTCTGCTCCGCTGCGTTGACTCTCGCCGCTTGGGCTTTCGCCTCTTGAACCTGCACCGAGATCGCCTGTTCCGAGACCGCCTGGTGCTTGCGCATCGCCACGTAACGTTTCGCGGTCAGTTCAGCCAGTACATTCTTGGCACGCTCGGTTTCCAAATCTGCCTTGGCTTGGGCATATTGGGCGTCGAGAGCCGGGGCGTTGATTTCAGCAAGGACGTCGCCCTTCTTCACCAGCGCGCCGTAATCCTTGTACCACATCTTCACATAGCCGGAGACCTGCGCGTAAATCTGCGCCTCATACCAGCCTTGAATACTGCCGGGCAGCGTAATCGTCTCCTCCGGCGGCAACAGCTTTGGGGTGATCACGGCCACCCTCTGGATGGAGTGGTCAAGAGTGTTCTCTTGCAGAACTGCCGCAGCGATTCCGCCTTCATAGTAACGGTAGCTGAAATACACTACGCATACGACAATCGCCAGAATGACCAGGCCTTTCCCACGCAGGCTATTCATATCAAACATGCTCCTCTTGGCGAGCGGTTCGCCTGTTGTAGATCATGGCGTACATGCAGGGCACAAAATACAGGGTAAACAGGGTGGCGATCAGTAAGCCGCCCATGACGGCGCGACCCAGTGGCGCATTCTGAGAGTTCGCCATCGACATCGGAAGCATGCCGATGATCATGGCCGCGGCGGTCATGAGCACCGGTCGGATCCGAGCCGTTCCGGCCTCCATCGCGGCCCGTATCGCGTCGCCATGGACGGCGATCCGATCGCGGGCGTAGGACACGAGCAGGATCGAATTGGCCGTCGCCGCGCCCATCGTCATGATCGCGCCCATCAGCGCCGGCACTGAAATGTTCGTATGGGTGACGAACAATGCTACTGCGATGCCCGCCAGCGCGCCGGGCAAGGCCGTAATGATGATGAAGGGATCGAGCCAGGATTGAAAGTTGACGACGAGCAGCAGATACACCAGCACGACCGCGGCGATGAGACCGAAGAGCATTTCACGAAGTGCGGCGCGCATCACTTCGGCTTGGCCGCGAATTTCGATCGTCGCCCCCCGGGGGAGCTCCGACTCCATGCTGTGGATGACCTGCTCAGTCTCTACCAGGACGGAGTTGAGGTCGCGTCCTTCGGCGGCCACGTAGACGTCGATAAGCGGCATGATATTTCCATGCGTGACCGCACCGGGCGTGCCAATGGCTGAAATCTTCGCCAAATTGCCGAGGAGCTGCACATTTCTCACACCGTCCGAGGATTCGGTCTCCTCCCGACTAACCGGGACGATCATAAGGTCTTTGATGCTCGTGAGCTGCGCCTGCGGCGTGTAGACATTGATCCGGTAGGACATGCCGGTCTTGCGATCAAGCCAGTATTTCTGATCGATCTGTTGGCTGCCGGTGGTGGTCACGAGCACGTTGTTGCCGAAGTCCGTCTGCTTCAGGTTCATGCCGAGCGCGAACCTGCGGTCGGATTCTGCGAGCAGGGTTGGCATGCCCATCGGCTGCTGAACCACCACGTCGCTGGAGCCGGGGATCTGTCGCAACTTGCCAGCCAATTTACGGGCGAACTCATGGTTGGCATAGAGATCCGGGCCGTTAATCTGCACGTCGATCGGCGAAAGAGAGCCAAAGTTCAGAATTCTCGCGGTAAGATCGGCCGGCTGGAATGTGAATTCGGTCCCCGGATAGCGCTCTTTCAACCCCTTACGGAGTGTGTCTCGGTACTCCCACACCGGCGACTTGTCACTCTTCAACGCGATCGTGAGGTCGCAATCCTGGGTGCCGACCGTCGGCGTCGGAATGAAGGCGAGGTTATGCGCCCCGACCGGTATGCCGCAATTGCTCACGATGTCTGCGACCTGGCCGGGTAGAATCCGTTCGACGTCCTTCGCAACCAGGGACGTGATACGCGCGGAAGCCTCGATGCGCGTGCCGAGCGGCGCTCGCATGTGCATCTGCAAGATCCCTGACCGGATCTCGGGGAAAAACTCGCGCCCGTTGAAATAAAAGAGGACGAGGGAGCCTGCCGCAATTGTGAAGGAGACGACGACGAAAGGGACACGATGGGCGATCGCCTGTTCGAGCTGCGCATTGTAGCCTTCACGAAACTGATCGAAGCGTTGTTGGAACCCCAGCTGGAAGCGGGTAAAGATATTCTTCGACGGTTCCGCTTCGGGCTGTCCGCCGTGAGCGGGCGTGTGGTGAGCCTTCAGAATATACTTCGCCATGGTGGGCACTAGCGTGTATGTCAGGATAAATGAGGCGACCATCGCGAAGATGACCGCCTCTGCCATCGGCGGGAACACCCAGCCGGAGAGCCCGCTCAGATGGAACAGTGGGACCCATACGACCGTGATGGCGAGCGTGGCGACGAACACCGGGAGAACGATTTGATTCGCGGCGTCGATGATCGCTGTTTCCAGCGGCTTACCCGTCTCGAGGTGCGTGTCGATATTTTCGATCATGACGGCTGCGTTGTCGACGAGAATGCCGACGGCCAGCGCCAAGCCGCCAAGGGTCATGACATTGATCGACTGTCCGAGCATGTGCAGGCAGATGAGCGAGGCGAGGATCGAGAGCGGGATCGAGGTGAGCACGATGACCGTCGGCCGCCAGGAGCCGAGCAGCAGCAGCACGATGACGCCGACCAGCGCGGCGGCGATCACCATTTCGTGCACGACGTCCGCGATCGCCTGCTTCACGAACTCCGAGGCGTCAATGAGGAGCTTCACCTTCACGCCCTTGGGCACGACCTCCTGGATGCGCGGGATAATTTTCTTGACCCCGTCTACCACGGCCAGGGTCGATGCCTCGCTGCTCTTCATCACGACGAGGATGACGGCCTGCTGGCCGTCCACCAGCACGGCGTTCGTTTGCACCCGGCCGGCGAGACGCGTCACGCTGACGTCGCGCAGATGGATCCAGGCATTGCCCTCCTTCTTGATCGGGATGTCGTCGAAGTCCTCGATCTTCAGCGGTTGCGAGTTGGTCAGGACGATCCAGTCGGTTGACTTGATCTTGATGTCCCCCCCCGGCAGCACGAGATTCTGCTTGTCTAGGGCTTGGTGGATGTCGTCCGGGGTAATGTGACGGGCGAGCAATTTCTGCTGATCGAGATTGACCATCACCTGCATGTCCTGGCCGCCGTAGGGATGCGGCAGGATCGCGCCCGGTATCGTGACCAGTAGGGGTCGGATTCGCATGATACCGAGGTTATAGAGCTCCGCCGGTGTGTGTGAATCGGAGGAGATTAGCAATGTGGCCACCGGCACTTGGGATGGGAACAGACGCATGACCATGGGTGCGTTAATATCCGGCGGCAGTGCCTTGACAGTCGTCTGCGCAATCGCCGCGATATCGGCTTCGCTGCCACCCAGGTCGACTCCGTCCTCAAGATAAATATTGATAATGGAATTACCGAATAAGGAATTGCTCCAGATGTATTTGATGCCTTCCACCGTCTGGGTCAGGTAGCGCTCAAACACATAGGTGATGCGCCCTTCGACATCCTGCGGCATCAGGCCGTCGTAGATCCAGACGACAGAGCTGACGGGAATTTGGATAACCGGAAAGACGTCGGTCGGTGCTTCGAACACAGCCATCACCCCAAACACCACGATGAGGATGGCCAGCACAACAAAGGTGTACGGCCTTCGCAGGGCAATGAGAACGAGCTGATTCATGTACGAAACCTCCCCCAAGCGGTGTGACGGTCTAGCCGTTCACGAGCAGCTCCGCGTAACACGTGCAGGATCTCGCCGCGAACTGCTCGATCGCCGAAAGAGGACGAGTGGCATATATACTTCGGCCTTCTTTTCACGATCCAACTCCCAGTTGTTGATTCGACGTGACAGGCTCTGTGCGTCAGGACGTCACGGTGTTCCTATTGGCACCCTAGCTCCATCACATGATGTGTCCATGAAAAAATCATGAAGAATTCTTCATCGATGTTACGAGTCACGCGCTTGTGCTTCGTATTCATTTTTTGAACGAACCAGCCTTCGTAGGCAGGAATACGTTGCCTGCTCGAAATCATTCTACAGTCAATTTCATACATTCGTCAATCATAAGGACGCAGGTGGCTGCACTGGCTGGCCACTGTGATATTAAGATGACGCTTCGCTATGTGCACCTGGCGTCGAGTCATTTGCGCACCGAGATCGAGGCTGTGGAGCAACGGAATCCCCGTCAGCAGACAGGACCTGCGTTATCCACAGACACGCGTGTCACGCCGGTGTCACGGGAATGGGCGGGAGAACACATCCGTGCTGGTGTCCCCAACGGGTTGCGACCGTCGTTGGCAACGTGTTCCCCGCACAGCAGATGTCCGTATGTTCCCGAGGCATAAAAGCGGTAGCCACGGACCTCGTTGGCTTGGAACGGTTGGCAGACGAACTTCCCCTGTAGGATCTTTTTCAGCATCTCGCGCGATTGGGGAATGTGTCGACCAAGGAGAGTTTTCACGGCTCTGAATCGTGCACTCAGCTCATTTGCAACTTGGTTTGTTTCCCATGACTGAACCTTCTCCAACTCACCCAACCTGGAGAGTTCATCCAGAAGAACTTTCTTTCGGATTTCTCCAGATTCTAAACCGGCTAACAACGATTCCGTGGCCCTTGCCCTCTTGATCGCTTCCACCATATTGCTTATGTGCGTCTCCACTTGGGACAGCTCACATTCGATCTCACTCTTCCGCCGAACATCTCGCTCTTGGCCTGCCCTCAGCTGCGTGAGGGCACGCTCCACCGCGGCGTGCAGCATGTCCTCGTTGAGCATGTCTGCTATCGCATGGAGGACCGCCTGGTCGAGCCTGTCCTGCTCGATCTGAAGCCCGTTGCTACAAATGGCCGTGCCGCGCTTGTGATGAGACACGCACCCATACAGTTTCCTGCGATGCCTTCCGTTATTTCTCGTCATCGCGACCACCGATCCGCCGCAGACCCCACACTTGGCCAGACCACTCAGCAGATACTTGGACATCATCTTCTCCCCCGATGGCCGAGTGAGAAGCTGGCCTTTTGTATTCCGCAGGTACATGCGCTTCGCATCCTCTAATCGGCTGTTTACTGTCGACCACAAATCAGTTGGAATGATTTGAAGGTCAGGTGCTTCAAGGCGGACCCATTCTGATGGAGGACGTCTTCGCTGACTCCTGGTCCCGGCACGTTGGATCTTCTGAGTTCGATTCCACACGATGACGCCTCGATACAGTTCCCGATGGAGAATTTCTCGTATCCCGCTGGGTCCCCAGCCATACTTGCCGTGCCTGGCACAAGGAACGCATTCGGCATTCAGCGCCTGGGCGATGAGGCTCAATCCGAGTCCTGATGCATACCGCTCATAGATTCTTCGAACGACAGCCGCTTCTGTGGGATTGACCTCTCTCCTCACATACTGGCGTGTCTGCTTGCCATCAACACCCGACATCTCTGACAACACTTCAACGTTATCGTAGCCGTACACGCGCCCACCGGTGACATGGCGGGCCTTCGCTTTTCTCAGCATGGCCTCATGGGTACGTTGCCTCGCTTTTTCACGCTCCATCTCTGAGGCGAAGTTCGCTAGCGACAGCATCACCTTGTCCATCGCGTTATCGAGCGTGCGCTCCCGATCTTCCAAGTAGAAAAATAGTCGAACGCCCGCGTCAATGATCTGCTTGAGTACATAGCTGGTCTCGATGGCTTCGCGGCCGAGTCGGGATTCTTCCGACATCACGAGGAACTGAAACTGCGGCTTCGGCTTGAGCGTATTCATCAGCCCGATGAAGCCAGGGCGCTTCACAAACTCGGCTCCGCTGATTCCATCATCCACGAAAATGAGTTCGTCGGGGACAGCCCAGCCTTTATTCAGTGCATAGGCTTTTGCGTGGGCGATCTGACGTGTGACCGACCTCTCCTCATCGTTCACACCATGTTGTTCTGTACTCTTTCGCGCGTAGATCGCGGCTCTCATGGAACCCTCCCGTGGTGGACCAGATCGTCCATGAGGATTATAGGGGAATGAAGCCGATCCTGCCACGCTACCGAGGTAGGGGGAGACACGCTCTGTACTCGGCTATCAAGACATCGGCTAACAGATCCACCATCTGGTTGCGGACTTCAGGCGACAGCGGCGGGAGGTGGACAAGGGTCTGACCTTGGCGAGATGCCGATGTGTGCAGGAACCTTCGCCTATGGCAAGGTACCGACCACCGTAATGAGCGGGGCCGTTGCCCTGAGCGCCTGGCTCGAGTGAGGACATGCAATCGTACAGAGCTGATTGTGATACGCATGTGGATCTCTCGCTCCCTTTTCACTGACGCTTCACGGTCGAACGCTACAGTGCACCCGCTTGCAATCTCGGCCACTGAAAGTCCTTGCACTTTGACTCAATCACACGGCAACCAGCATGTCATGAATCGAAACAACGTCTTCGTCTTCTCCCTCTATCTCTCTCACGGTGGGAGCGGTGGGAGCACCACACCATGGGTTGAGATATTGCACGGGAGTTCAACCGTTGGGCGATGACGCCCATGGGAGCGGTCCCGAGTCCTACCCGAGCCAGTTCCTCAGGCCTGCATCTCATAAATCGTGCGCATCGGGATGACGACCACGCGAGCATTGTCCATCCCGGCCATCCGCAACCGTGTGGCCGTAGCGCCGGGCAAACGCAGGAGCAGATCACGGATATTCAGCGGTGCCCATTTGGTGCCGGCGAGACAGTGCCGTCGCACGGCCTCAGGGGAAAACGCCGCAATGTTCATGCGTTGTTGGGTGAAGGTGCGCTTGACCCCGTACGCTTCGAGATCGTGAAAGGCATAATCTTGAGCCAGGGCGTGGCCGATGGTGCGCCATTCGGGCCGGTTCGGCTGGGTTTCCCAGGAAACCGTCTTAAATTTGACCTGCAGGATGGCCCGCAACAACGCGAATTCGTCCTCGATGATTTGATCGTCGAGCATCGGCCCCCAGAGAGGCGCAGTTTCATGCAGAAGTTCAACCGGATTGACGCCTCCCACCGTGGCCCAGATCCCGCACGGCACCGCGATGGCGTCCAACATGCGTCCGTCCAGGCCCGTATCGGGAAGGGCTTTGAGCGTGTCGGCGCTCTGCCAGAACTGTCGGAAATATTTGAAAGCGAGGCGATACACGTTCCGCCGCATTCGGGCCAGTTGCAAGCGGCTCGGGAGGTCCACGGCTTTTTGGGCAGCGGTGATGGAATGCAATTCGAACGTGAGGTAGCGGGACGAATCCGCGGCACTATCTCCAGGTCGGTCAATACTGGCCAGCCAGGCCAACTGCGTCACAGGAAACGTTTGCGCGTGCCCACTCGGGGATCCCTTTGCCACCATCCCGCCGTGGTTCGCCGGGCGGAGAAAGCGCAAAATCTTCTCGCGTTCGTTATTCCGCTCAAATTCGTCGAGCAAGAGATACTGGCCGCGGGTGCCCAGACTTTGCCGGATGGCGGCTTCGGTGGTGTCCCCACTGAACAGGTAGACCATGGGACCCAAGAGCTCGGCGAGCATTTCAAGAAATGTGGATTTGCCGGTATTGCGTTTGGCACAGAGATAGGTATGCGCCTTCCACGTCCAGGTCGACTGGAGAATCGTCGCGAGGATCTGTCCTGCCAGCCATGTGGCGGCGCTGGGCTGTACCCACCGCCATTGTTTGATCAGATCGACCAGTTCCTTCCAAATGGCTCTGGCCTGTTTGTCTGTGAGAGTTGCTGCCTCGCTGAGGACGTCATTCAATTGCGGGATCAGTTCGAATGCCGGATTGAACTCCAAAATATATTCTTTATACAGCGGGCTCGTAATGGGGGTCTTCTGTCGGCCGTCCCAACGACAGGCGTGGTTCCCACTAATGATCAACAGCTGGTCGTCGTCGCGATAGATGCCTGCTCCACATGGCCGACAACCATCTAGCGAACGGCGCGTACTCGTCTGGGCGAGATGTTCCTGCACATCAGAGACCGAAAGGTTTGCGCGGTCCAGCATCTGCCGGACCGGGAGACCTGAAAGCGCACTGAGGCGCACTGCGTTTAAACTTTCAATGGAGCACGTGCACACTCGCCGATAGCGCCGAGCATACAGCCAAAGTGTAGAGCCGCCCTGTGTTCCCAAGACCTCGAGCTGGAGCTGCTTCCTCACGAAGATGGTGCACGCCGCGCTGAGTTGACTTGGCCTCACGCTCGAGTCTCCAGACATTCATGATCCATAAGAAGGATATACGCGAATCGAATACCGGACACCATTCGGGACGTGTGGATTGGGAAGCGGTGTCCCTAGGGACGCGGGTGAGTCGAGAGTGTGTCCCGAGGACGATGAAGCGAAGGGCAGAGCGGGAGAACAACGGATAAGAGGTTACCACATTCTACGGTGGCCAGCGGTGCTGTTCAGCCAGCTCAATGAACGCGGTCACTCGAGTCACCGCTTTTTCAGCCTGGTCCCGGGAACGGGCACCCTTTTTCTGATAGACACGTTCTGCGATGTTCCCATATGTCAGGCCTTGAGCCACCCGAAGGTCGTAGCAGGCGAGGTAGTCCAGCCATGTCGTGATGTTGAACTTATAGGGCCGCCTCGGCCGGGAAGACTGCCTCTCGTGGTGTCGTTGATGAAACACCGGCAAGAGCGCCTTCATCACGAGAGCCGGTGGCAGGTGGGGGTCGATGAAGGCGCAGAAGAACCGTGTTCGAAAGCGCTCACCCATGACGTGTCTCTCTGGCTCCGACAGGGTCGCGGAGAGGTTCTGCAACAGCTGCAGGAGGAGAGTGAGCTCCTCAGGCGAGTGGGTCGATAGACCGGGTACGGCCCCCAGAGGACCGGTGTGAGGTTTCAAGCTATGATACGGCGCGCCTTGCAAGACGTACCATCCGAATCCGTATCGCAGCAGCAGAGTGAGATTACCAGCACCCTGCAGAGCAGTCTCTTTTGGGTGATACATCGACATCACGGTTCGGGATCGTAGCAACAGTTCGATGCGGAAAAATTCCTGCACGTGCCAGGGATCCAGTGTCTTGATGGTCGCCAGATCTGGATACGTTGCACGAGGAATAGTGTATGGATACGGGTTCGGTTCGCGTTCAGCGTTCGACATGGAGGCCTCCCAACGGTAGTGGAACGAGTCTGTGGCAGTCGAGTGTCCGGTTACAATGCGCGAGACCTGATGCCTGGCTGTCCGTTCTCAAGACACGCCCATCCCGCTGTTCGTGTTCAGATGGGCTGTTCCCCCGATAGGGATCATAGAAAATGGACCGATGGAGTGGCAAGGGTGCGAGTGCCTCGCCTCAATGAACTACTCAGAGAGTTGCTATTGAAAATGCTTGGCTGAGACCATTTGAATAGATCCCATTACAGTCACGCACCATTTCTTGTCTTTTTCGAAGATCATTTATGACGGAGCCACATTGCTGATCATCACCAAACCCGCAGCCAAAGGAAGGGCACAACTGGCTTAAGACTCCAGATATGTTGACAGTCAAATGGCGCCGGAGGCGGGTTTTTATTTGGAATCAGATTGGTCTCAACAGCAACCGCATTTCTTAAAGCCTAGTCCGACGGCCCGCTGATTAAGAGATGTCCTGTTGACCAAACTCAGCAGACCCAGGAGCCTGTATCTGAGCAGAAACACAAGGAATCGGAGTAATCGATGTTGTGCTGAATGCGCCTGGGTCTGGGTATTCCGGTAGCAGCGTGGTAGCAAGCAACTGAAAAGATCTTGCCCTACATGGGCATTAACTCAAACGGCTGATCGCCGCGGCGCCCTGAGTGAGGGTGTCGGCGCTGCGGTGTCGAATGGGAGCCGGAACCTGAGAAGCGATTGCCGCAGGGCATCGACCGTCCGCTGGTATCATTTCTTGCGGGACGACCACGAGGGAGGGCAGTGTGGGCGCGGGGTTCGGCGAGGACCCGCGGAGGGGAAACCTGTTTCCCTGCTCGTGTGCGGTGGCGCGCACCGTACCTCCAGACGCAGCCATGTTACCTTGGGGTGATGAGGCCACCACGAATGAGGTCATGAAATTCTCGCAGGTTTTGTGGACAGCCGACCAGCGGTTTAGGAAGCCGTTTCGATCCCGTCCACGCCATGTCACTCCGTCATCACTCATAATACGGCATCACATTCATTCCTTTGATATCGTTGGGCTCTCAAGCATCTTCTCATGCATTCTTTGGTGATAGAGTATCACTGTTTGTGATGGGTGAATCGCACCGGGAGTGACACCGTGATTAGCACTAAATTTTCCGCAAAATAGCCGGTAACTTCGATGATCATTTGCCGCTCCTAGTACCTTGGGAAAATTCGAAATCGCCGTTCTCTCTGCGCCGACAACTCTACGCCCACTGACAATTCAGCGCACAAAACTCGCACCTCACTCAAAACGTTTTCCGGTTACAGTTTCACTTATTAGTGACTGAATTCCTCCCATATTTTGGTAATAGAAAAATAGACTTCTCCGCTGTCGACCATGAGAGAGGATTTTGATCACTGTGCGCAAAACGACTGGGCAAGCGGAATGAGACTGAAGGTCGTCTTGAAGTCTCTGTCTATTGTACGATGTGGTGAGCCGGTTGGGACTCGAACCCAGGACTCTCGCCTTAAAAGAGCGATCGGTGGGGATAGGGATTGAGTGAGA
>PLBR01000226.1 GCA_003135435.1 Nitrospira sp.
AAGAACTGGAGCGCCATGGCCTGGTCCTCTTTCAAGGGCTCTATGCGAGCTTGTCTCGCCAAGTACGAGCTGGAGGCTAACCCGATGGACAAGAAAACGTTCGACAGCGTGAAGACATTCTCAGAGCACAGTTTCGTTCGGAAACGGATATGGCAAACGGATACGCTCCATTGCAACATGTACTGCTTTGAGCCAGGACAGCAGAATGGCCTGCACCGCCATCCGGTCTCTGATGAAGTCGTGTTCTGCTTGGAGGGTGACGGGATTGTCGTCGTGGGGACAGAGCATCAGTCCATCAAATCTGGAGAGACCGTGTTGGTCCCGATGAACACCCCCCATGGGTACATCAATACGAGCGTGAACCACCGCATGATCATCAGCGTGGTTCAATGTCCACTCCCGGTCGAGCATGTGCCGGTCGAACCTGGTAACGTATCCACGCTGATCAGGCGCTAATACACGCGATCTCCCCCTGTGAATTTGCAAACAGGTTGAAGACAGTTCACCTGCGCATTCTACTGCTTCTTGCCGGAGCGACTGCAATTCCGATGGTTGGTTTCTCGCTTGAGAGCGCTACCCCTTGTGTCAGGGCGAGGCTTGCGTCACCGCGTCAGCCTGCCGGCCTCGCCCAATAGCGGTCCCTCTGCTGGATCAGGAGCTTGGCGACCATCGTGGAGTTCCCGATCCCTTTCGCCTTCAACAGATTTCCACACTGTCTCAATCGAGGGGTTCACCTCATGGTGCTGTGCTAATGAAATGGACCCAGCCTTCTTCCCACATGAGTCTCAGATGAGGCACAATGGGTGTTGTTGCGCGCGCAACGCACACTCATCGTCAGAACGAAGGGAGGGGCTGTTATGGACAGGTTACACACGGTGGCGAGTCTGCCGCCCTGTGTGATCGGGATGGAGGCGTGCGGGAGTGCGCAGCACTGGGGGTGGGCGTTTGAACAGCTCGGGCATACGGTCAAGCTGATGCACCCGATGGACCAGCTTCGCCACATCAATTGCACAAAGGTACAACGTGGAGCAACTGCGACGCTCGCAATCATAGGTGCCCTCCTCCTAGAGTGAGTTGCCACGTGCATTCTAGGGGAGATCGGAACGACGGATGGCCTGGTTCCGCTTATACTACGGCAGCGAGTTCATCAACGAGCATCTGTGGGCCTTCTGCCAAGCCGCGCAGTCGCCGATTCAGTTTACTCGTCCGCGCCCCTATAAAAAGGATGACAATGCGCACGTTGAGCAGAACAACTGGACCCATGTACGCAAGCTTGTCGGCTGGGAGCGATACGACAGTGCCGACGCCTTGGATGCACTCAACGCTCTGTATACGGAGCTGCGGCTGTTTCAGAACCTGTTGCAGCCGTCGATGAAGTTGGTACGCAAAGTCCGTGTGGGCGCCCGCCTGATCCGCCGCTATGATGCACCGCAGACCCCGTGGACTCGCTTGCTCGCAAGTGCTGCGATGGACGCGGCTAAACGCGCCGCCCTCCAGCGCGTGATCGCGCGGACGGATCCCTTTACGCCGTCCGCCCGGATTGATGCCCAGCTCGAGCAGGTGTGGGCCCTCGCGACGCGAGGGAGTCGACAACCACGGGCGACAGCGCCGCAGAGGCCTCAGCCCCGGGGGGTGATGCCGTGGCGTGGCTGGGTCTTTAGTGCTCAGGTGAAGCAGGCGCGCCACCAGCAGCGGCGGTCACTCGGTAAGATGTTGACATGACGCAACGAGGACGCCTTGGGTAAGGTTTTCAGAAGGCTCGACAGGGCCTGTGCGATCCCCGGGTTTGTGATGCTCTCCTATTTGGCTGCGTCCGCCCCCAGTGTGTCCGCCCCACGCGGCATGACCCCGCTCGCGGTGCCTATCCGCTCGATACGGCCTTTGCGCATGCAGACAATCTGGGTTCCGATGTCATGAGCCTCGACGTGGTCGTGCGTCACATAAATCAGCGTGAAGCCCAACTGACCGTGAAGCAGGAGCAACTCCTTGCGCAGGTGCTGATTCAACTCTTCATCGAGGCTCGACAATGCTTCGTCCATCAGGAGCACTCTGGGTTGCAGAATTAACGCCCGTGCGAGGGCGATGCGCTGTTGCTGACCACCCGAGAGTTCCGGCGGACGTGCACGGCGGTAGGCATCCATCTGGACCAGCGCGAGCATCCCGGTAATTCGGCGCTGTCGCTCTGACTTGACCACATGCTGGGCCTTGAGACCGAACTCCAAGTTGCCTTCGACCGTCAGGTGCGGCCAGAGCGCCATGTCCTGGAAGACCATGCCCAGATTGCGGCGCTCCGGCGGTTGGATGATTTTGCCTTCGGCAGCCACAAGCTGCCCGGCAATCGAAACCGAGCCTGAATCAGGCGCGATGAACCCGGCCAGCAGTCGCAGCACGGTGGTCTTTCCGCAGCCCGATGGCCCCAGGATCACGACGCGTTCGCCCGCTTCGACGACGAGGGTGAAATCTTCGAGCACGACCTTGCCCTGGTAGGTCTTCGACACTGAATTGAACTCGATCACAGTCATCTTGATCTCCTTTGTTTGCCAAGAATGAGAGCCAGGATTGCGAGCGGCACCACCGTTGCCACGATCATCAGTACGCTGGCCGCGGCGATCAGGTCGGGCGCACCGTTGGCCATGAGCGTCAAGATGCGCACCGGCAGGGTGTCATATCCGGGTGGATAGACCAGCATGGTGATGCCCGTGTCCCGTAGACAGAAGATGTACGCGATCAGCCAGCCGCCCATGAGTGTGCGCCTAACGAGGGGGACGACGATCAGAATCACCCGCCGCACCCAGCCGGCGCCGGTGACAGCCGCGGCTTCCTCCATCGACGCCGGCACCAGCGCCAGCCCCGCCACCGTGGCCCGGCTAGTCAGGGCGGTGTATTGAGCCAGGTAACCCAGCAGGATCATCAACGGCGTCGCGTAGATGAGATTGGTGGCGGGCCGATTCCAGAGCGCAATCAGCCCGATCCCGATGACCGTACTGGGCAGCGCAAACAGCAGCACCGTCCACGCATCCACGGCGCGCCACACGGCCAGCGCCCGCGTGTGGATCAGGTAGCCCACGAAAAAACCGAGAATTGTCAATGCGGTCGCACCCACGGCCGCCAACACCAGGCTGCGCACCAGGCTGTCGCCGACCGTGTGCAACGCACGGATATACGCGCCCGCTGAACCGGATTGCACCAGCAGCGCGATGAGCGGGATCACCACAATGACCAGGCACAGCACGGCCACCGCGATAACCACGAGGGGCTTGCCTCGCCCAAGGCGAAGGCGGGGAAGATCGTCACCGCCGGATGCCGGGCGTAACTCATCGGTTCTATGGCGGAGGAACAGCTGTTCGCCCCCCAACACCGCAATCGTCAGGATCGCCAGCGGCACGGCGGCAGCGGTCGCCGCGCCGAAGTTGTAGAAGGCCGAAAACTGCGTGAAGCTTTCCGTCGGAAACACGTCGACGCGCAGAAACGTCGGGACGCCAAAGTCTCCCAAGGCCAGCAGAAACACCAACGTGGCTGCCAGCACTATGCCGGGCCGGATCAAGGGGATGGTGATGGCACGCAACACCCCCGAAGGTCGGGAAACCAACCGCGCGGCTTCCTCCAGGCGTGGGTTGATGGTTCGCAGGTAGATCATCGTGGCGAGCATGACGACCGGCATGAATGTCGAGGCCAGCACCAGCACGCAGCCGGGCAACCCAAACAGAAGAGCCGAGGCCGTCTTGATCCATGCAGCGGACACGAAATGGGAAGCCAGACCGCTCCCGCCCAGCACATCGGCCCAGGAGAGCGCCGTGATGTATGACGGGATCAGCAGCGGCAGGGTGAACAGCAGGGTGAACAGGCGGCGCAGGGGGATATCGGTCTTGCCCAGTACAATGCCAAGCGATACGCCCAGCAACGTCGAGAGCAGCGCGACGAGGGACGCAAGCGTCAAGCTGTTGCCCAGTAAACGCCACGGGCGGTCTGATGCCATCAGATTTCGGTAGAACTCAAGGCTCAATCCCCCATCCACCGTGATGCTCCTGGCGAACATCACGACCATCGGGGCCAGCCCAATGACCGCGAGCAGAAGCACGGCGATGATCAACACACTACGGCGCGCCATCATAGCCCGGCCCATTCCTTCAGCAAGGGCTGGATCTCCTGCATCTTTCGGGCGACCGTGGCGTAGTCGATCTGCATGGTCTTGAAGGACTCGATCTTTCTGACGGCGGCCGGGGTTTCCACGCCTGCGTGCAGCGGTATCTGGGCCGCGTCAGACTGGGCTAGCTTGCGCTCGGTTTCACGGGACAGCAGGTAATCCACTAGTTTCTTGCCGGCATCCGGATGCGGGCCGCCATTGATAAGCACCACGGCGTTGGGCACGATGAAGCAGCCCGGCTCGTTCTCGCCTTGATCCGGGTAGATCATTTCCACGGGCTTGCCCTGCACCATCCGGTTGGCGGCGTCGTCGCTGTCCACGAGCGCGAATGTGAACTGGCCGGACGCCACAAAATCCGCCGACTCGCCGTTGCTGGTGGCGACTTTCACGCCGTTGCGTTTCATGCCGGCCAAAAACGCCTTGGCCTTCTCATCGCCCCACAGGGTGAACAGAGCGGCGATCTCGGTGGTCGTCGTACCGAACAGCGGATTGGCGATCACCGCTTTGCCCTTAAACGCCGGATCGGCATAGGCGAGGATCGACGTGGGCTTGTCCGGCGCTGACTTATTGACGATGAGTACGCGCGCCCGCGCCGAGAAGCCCGTCCAGTAACCTTGCGGATTCTTGAAATGAGCGGGAATGCCCAACGCGCTTGGGGATTGGTAGGCCGCGGCGATTCCCTGCTGGCTCAGCAATGCCGCCCGGATCGGCTCGTAGGCCCAGTAGACGTCGGCCTGGGGATTGTCCTTCTCCGCCAGCAGGCGGTTCATCACGCCGGCGCTTTTGGCCTCCTCGGTGTCGTAAACCGCCTTGACGCGGATGCCCGTCTCCTTCTCGAAGTCGCGCAGGACCGGCTCGGAGAAGACTTGATCCTCGCTGACATACACCACAACAGCGTTCCGGTCCTTGGAGGAACACCCTGACACATAGAGCATTACGGCTGCCGCAACAGCGCAAGTGGCCCTAACGATTGCGTTGTTCATAGTTCACTTCCCTCCGTAACTGAAATCATCAAATAACGTCACGCTGTCGGCCTTGGTCCAGACTCCGACTGCCCCCGCGCCGGTGATGGAACTGTCGTCGACCTCAATGACTTTCTTGCCGTCGAACGTCACCGTAAAGTGATGGCCCTGGAAATCCGCCCGCAACGTATGCCACTGGTTCGGCGCCACCTTCTCGCTTACGTTCGTGAACTGCCGGCGTGAGCCTTCGATGACGTGGTAAATGGTGACGTTGTCCTCTAAGGCGTTGGCCCGCACGACATAGTAGTTGTCGCCGTCTTTCCAGCGCCAGGCCACGCCGCTGGCCTGGTCTTCATCCCCCGACAACGGCTTGAACTTCACTTCCACGAATCCATCAGCCATCGATACGTCCTTCTTCACGCACCACGGATAATCCCCATCGCCGGATTGCTTCAGCACCTTTGGTTTGCTGGGCGTGGACTTGTCCATTTCCACCGACCAGTGCGGCGAACCGCGGCCGGTGACGCCACTCAGCCAGCCCTTCGGCAGCTGGCCCGCTTCCATGTTGTCGAACGTGACGGTCTCGGCAAGTGCAATGCTCCGGGGAGGAGTATTGCCGCCATTGCTATCAGAATCATGGTTTTCATCTTAGTGCTCTCCTTTTGGGTGTTCGAACATATTCGACATAGTCAATTTTCATCGATTTCGATGAGCCCCAACGCCTCGGCTATGGGGCGGCTCGGTACTGTCACACTCTGCCTTGATCTTACCCATCAGTTTGATCCCCACCGCTTCCATCATCTTAAAAACATCACCTGTCAAAACCCGCGCTACGATCGCAAGGCTCTGGGACATTACCTTCGGGCCGCCGACCACTACTTCGCCGGCAAGGAAGAGAAATGGCATCAGTGCGACCAGGCAGAGTGCGGCGCCCACGCTGTAGAGTGCAAGCGGTTCCTCGAGTCGCTTGAGGAAAATTCTCACAGGCCGACCCAATTCCGGAGCCAGGGTTGGATGCGCTCGATCTCCGAGGTTACCCGGGAGTAGTCCGCAGGCATCACGCGCAGAGCACTCACGGGACGAACGTGCACCGGGGTAGGCACAGCGCTGCGCAAAGGCATGTGGCCGGCGGTCCCTGCCATGCGCGCTTCGACGTCAGGACTGAGCAGGTAATCGATCAGTTTCCGCCCGTTTTGCGGGTGCGGTCCGCCACGGATCAGCACGACGGCGGTCGGCATGACGAGGGTGCCGAGCGTGTTTTGGTCTGGATAGACCACCTCCACAGCCGCTCCCGCGTTCAGCGCATCTGTTGCATCATCGCTATCAAGAAGCCCGAAGGCCGCTTCGCCGCCAATGACGAACCTTTTGACCTCTCCGTTCGAGCTGGCAATCCGTACGTTGTTCGCCTTCACCTGCTCCAAAAATCTTCCTGCCTGCACTTCTCCCCAGGTAGCGAAGAGTGCAGCGACATGCATGGTTGTGGTGCCAAAGAGCGGATTGGCCATGGCGGCTTGCCCTTTCCACCGAGGATTTGCGAGGTCCTCGATGGACCGGGGTGTGTCCTGCGAAGGGACCCGATGTTTATTCACGAGGAGCACCCGCGCTCGGGCAGCGAAACCGGTCCATGTGCCATCGGCGGCCTTGAAGGAAGGTGGGATCGCGGTGGCGCTTGGAGAAATATACGCTTCGACGAGGCCATGGTTGATGAGGACAAATGGGCGAACCGGATCCCCGGACCAGAAGACGTCTGTGCGGGGACTCCGCGCTTCCGCGATGAGACGGTTAAGGACTCCGGTGCTTTTCGTCTCCTCGGTATCAAATACCGCGCGGACGGCAATTCCGGTCTCGCGCTCAAACGCGCGGAAGATCGGTTCGGAAAACACCTGGTCCACGGATGTGTAGACGACGACTTCTTGGGCTCCTCCCCGGCTGCAGCTGAGAAGGTCCGCTGCCAGTAGGCCCAAAAGGACTCCGACGAGGATCCGCTTCATGGCTTTCCTCTAACGATTGATGATGATTGCCCGAATGGCAGGCTAGCAGCCCTTTTTCCGCGCAGAGCCCATCTGAACGGTCTGAACCAAGTCTGCAGTGAGATACGCGGTCCTGCGGATCGCCACCGCGCGAACTAGTGCGGCGAAGATCCTGTCAGCCCATTGAGGGTGTTCTTCCTCACATCGTTTTCTCTTTTACTTTAAAGGGCTCACGCGGAGATCATCGAAATACGTCACCGAGTCGGCCTTGGTCCACAGTCCCACTTTGCCTGCTTCTTCGAAGGTCCGGTCATCGGCCGTAAAGAGGAGTCTCCCGTCGAAGATGATTTCAAAGTGCCTCCCTTTGATCGCGAGTGCCAAAGTGTGCCATGCACCGAGCGACACTTTCACATTGGTCCCCGCGAATGGCTTGCGACTGCCTCCTACAACCTTGTAGAGCCTCACGTTGTCCTCAAGGGCATTCGCACGGACCACATAGTAGTTGTCTTTGTCCTTGAAACGCGCCACGAGACCAGCCGCTTGGTCCACCGTCCCTGAGACCGCCTTAAACTTCACGGAGACCTCGACATCCTTAGCCGTGAACTTGTCGTAGACGCAGACGGGAAAGCGGTAGTCGGTCTGGTCGGCGCTTGTTTGGGCAAGCACGTTGCTTCCACTGGGAGCTGTGGGATCTTCCTGGATCACCCAGGAGACCGGGCCGCCACCGCCAGTCAACGCAGTCGAAAAGCTGGCAGGGACCCTCCCTCTCTCAAAACTGTCGAATGTGAGCGTGATCTCATGGGGAGGTAGCAGTTCCTCCTTCGTGGGTGGAGGAATGTCCCCTTGTTGCGCCATCGTGGGGATGGGAAAGCCGGAGAATGTCACCAACGTTACGATTCCGATGACGCGGAAACGCGACCAGTCATGTCGATTGCTGCGCATCTGATTCTCCTTCCCATAACGCCGTGTCGGTCATCTGTCAGCCTGCTGCGACCGGCATGAAAGCGCCGCATACATCGCTTGAAAGAGGGGCACGCCATGTGACTCCAGTTCTTGATCCGAAAGCCCCTCAAGGAGCCATCCCCTGAGAATCACATCAAGGCCTGCAACCTCTGGTCGCGCGTAACGGCCATCTCGCAGGTCGATTTCATGGACGATCTCAGCGATCGCTTGTAGCGCTGGGTCGGATGGCCCGAACCGAAGCAGCATTGTCTCAAAGGTACAACGATTCCCTTCATGTCCGAATTCAGCCCCCCGCATATCAAACCTCACTTCATCGGGATCAGGCTGGGCGGAATAGCGGATGATAGCAGTCGGATTGATGAATCGTCGGATCAACCACGCACAGACCAGACGATCGACATGCGGGCGAGGCCTGGTGACCCATCACTGATCTCGATACGCCGCGAGTATAGCGGGCCCCGTTTTGATGGCGGGGTTCTCCTGGGACAAGCTTTGCTTCAGATGATGCAGCCGTGAGGCCACGTGGACCCCATAGGGGGAGTCGAAAAAGTCCAGCCGGGTTACACTCTCATACTCTTGCTCGAGTTTCATGAGCTTCTTCCTGATCAGAAGGAGGTTCTTCCGTTGTGATCGTGCGTGAAGGCTTTTCTCCAGAGCGGCGATCGGCTGATCAAGCTGTTCATACTTCTCCTTGCACACGTTGTGAAACAGCGTAATCAGCTCCGAGTCGGACGTGCTTTCGAACCGGTCGACGCTCATCACGATGGCGCCCCCCTTCGCCTGCTGAACCTCTTGGGCAAGCCATTGAAAGGCCTCCTTGCAGTCTTCGCGATCGGGCAGAACATAGAGGCCATTTTTCAGAACACCGGCTCCCAAACGCTGGAGTCGCCGCCATACCCCAACCCGCGTGCTAGATCTCAACTGGGACAACAGGGAATACGAGAAAACGAGCCAAAGCATTATGATCACTTGTATTGGATATTGCTTGCAATTGCAATATCCAATACAGTAAAGATGTTCGGCGGTGTCGAGAGAAACCTATGACTGGTGGATAAGCTAATGATCTGGATAGCAACTGGGCGGCGCCAGACACTTAGCAATACATTGAGTCTGTTGGCGTTCCTAGCGGTGACCGTCTGGGCAGCCCCATCCGAGGCCGTTCGACCCTTTGTGACGGATGATGCCCGCATTGTTGACAAGGGCCAGCTCGAGACAGAGTCCTTTGTCGGCCTAGAGTTGATCAGGGGACAAAAACCCGCGTTTACCGTAGGGACGCTGGAGGCCATATCGGTGACCGATCGGTTGCAAATCACCGCCGGTGGTATCGGCCAAGAGTACCACGACAAACGCTTCACCGTCTTACAGGATCTGGTCTTCCAGTCCAAGATCCTGGTGCACCGGTCACCCGGACTTATCCCCTCCGTATCCATCGCCCCGACCCTGCTGATTCCTACAAGTGGGAATCGGCAGCTCTGGAACTCGTCTGCCATGGCACATATCAGCTGGTTCCTGTTCACGCCGGAGGGCAGCCCAGACCCCTACGATAACGGGCTGGCGATTCACTTGAACATTGGCACCAAGTCGCAGTACGACGCGGGCCTTGGGGGCCGGTACACCAGCAAGCTGTTCTGGGCAGGGGGTTTTGAAGTGATCACCTTTACCCGGGAGATTCGCTTTCTCGCAGAAGCCTTCAACGGGGATCCATTCAGTTTCCAAGATGAGTTTCCAGCGGTTCAGGCGGGCTTCCGTTGGTATAAGACACCGGCCGTGCAGTGGGACGTTGTGTGGAGAGGATCTCGCATTGGGAGCGGAGAAGGGCACAAGGTGTGGGACAACGCCGTCGAATTCGGGCTCCGCGTTCTCTTCGAGCCCTTTAAGTGACGGGTCCATTGTTCTCAAGGGCCGGTACTATCTTCATGAGCCGAGATCTCGCAGGTTAGCCTGACCGATTCCGAACTCGAAGCGAGGGGCACTGTGCGCTCTTTGATGGGCTTTTCACGGCCGTGTTCTCCATTGGCCGGTCTGGCAAGGCGAGGTGATCCATGTTTAAGGACCGGCTCACATTTACGGCGCTTCCGGGTTCAGCATGGGTAAAGATCGAGCCCTCCGCAGTGGAAGTAGATCGCTGTCTCGCGTTCTGCTCCGAGTCCTGATTGTGTCCCCTAACCCGCATTATTCAGTGCACCGTGAAAAGGTGCACGTCCCCAGCGGGTGCGAGTCCCGCCCGGCAACTGTCGCTCCAGCCGGTAGCAATCGGAGCAGTCGTGGAGGTAGCGAAGCGGCTGAAGCCTTCGATGTAAAGGGGCCCTGTAAGTGATTCCGCGAACGTGCAGGCCGTAATGTGAGTAAACGCTGAGTAAGCCTCGAAAAGTGTAATGCGGAAGCCCGACTCGCTCGAGTAACCGGGGAACACTGCCATCGACGGGAAAGTGAGCNNCGCTGAGCAGGCCTCGAAAAGGGTGATGCGGAAGCCGACCCCGCTGAATTTGGGGGAAGGCCGCTGCTGCTGGGGGAGACGAGCGATGGCCCCAGCAGGTCCGCTGGGGTCATGACGACGGCATGTAGGCACACGGGGACGGAGCGCAACACGGGAAGCCCGATGGGGCGGAGGGGTGCGCCCTCCAACCGGAAGCCCGCGAGGGACAGGCCGGGCCGGATCGGGTGGCGGAGGCTCGCAGCGTCAGCGAGCGATTTCTAAATAGTGACGATTTGATCGTCAACATCGGCTTAAGGCAAGAAATCCGCGCGCATCTGAAGCTTTTGGCCTCGGCGGGGACCGGTCTTCGCCGGGCGCCCGAGAGGACGCGGTTCATCGCGTATGTAGGGATTCAATTGTTGATCGGGGATAAACCATGAGCGCTCTCGCATGAACTTGAAGAAAATATTGAAGATTGCAGGCGTGAGCGGAATTGTCCTCATCGCTCTTTGCGTCGGCCTCTCTACCCTGGTTGTCTGGGAGGGATCGAGCGCGCGCGAGGACGCACCGGCGCTCGAGGCAAACGTGGCGCAATGGCTGCTGCATTACACCGTACCAGCTAGCATGCGGGCGATGAAAAATCCCGTCGATGTTACCCGGGGAAGTCCGGACGTTGAAGCGGGCCACCAGGTCTACACCCAAAAGTGCGAGATCTGTCATGCCTACGACGGCGGCGGTAAGTCTAAGATCGGCAGTGGCCTCTACCCGCGGCCATCGGATTTACGATCCGTNNCCGATGTGGTCCAGCAAATGAGCGACGGGGAGCTGTTTTACCATTTGAAGAACGGCATTCGGCACACCGGCATGCCGGCGTGGACGTTGCCGGATCGAAAGCTCTGGCAAGTGAGTGCATACCTGCGGAACCTCCCGCATGTTGCCGCGCTCTCGCCTCATCTGGCGGCCGCGCAACTGCCGACTTTGGACACCGCTCACTATGTGGGATCGGTTGCGTGCAAGGACTGCCATACCGAGATTTATGATCGGTGGAAGAAGACTCGAATGGCAAACGTGGTCCAAGATCCCCACGCCCACCCGGAGGCCATCATCCCGGACCTCTCGAAGCCCGATCCCCTGCTGACGTTCACCAAAGAGGACATCGCGTTCACCTACGGCAGCAAATGGAAGCAGCGCTATTACAAGAAGGTGGGCGATGATTATTTTGTGTTCCCGGCCCAGTGGGATGTCACCCATAAGCTCTGGCGCCCCTACTTCGTAAAGAACGGGACCGATTGGTGGGCGCCACTCTATCCGCCCGACAACATGCAAAGGCCCACGGGGCCCTTGTGTGATGGCTGTCATTCCGTCAATTACAATATCGAGACCAAGCAGGTCACGGAGTGGAACGTCGGATGCGAGAAGTGCCACGGACCCGGCAGCGATCACGTCGATCACCAGGGCAGGCGAAATATCATCAATCCGGCGAAGCTCAACTATGTGCAGGCGAGCGACACCTGTATTCAATGTCATTCCCAGGGTCAACCGCTCACGAATCCCATCAAAGGTAAGTACTACGATTGGCCGGTGGGATTCCACATGGGTAAACAACTCGTCGATTTTTGGAAGCTCGCGGATCACAAATTAGGTGATCTGACCTTTACCCACTTCCCAGACGGCACCGCACATAAAAATCGTATGCAGGGGAATGACTTCGTGCAAAGCCTCATGTACACCCGTGGCGTGACGTGCACGAGCTGCCACGATCCCCACGGGTCCAAAAACAATGCGATGCTGATCAAACCGGTCAACGAGATTTGCTCGACGTGCCATGGGCCGAATACTCAAGATGGCCCGCACGCGCCGACCATTGAAGCCCATACCCACCATGCGGCGGGAAGTGCCGGCAGTGAATGCGTGGCCTGCCATATGCCCAAAATCGAGCAGACGATTGCTGATGTGAACGTACGTGCCCATACCTTCAAATTCATCACGCCGGCACAAAGCGAAGCGATGAAAATCCCGAACGCCTGCAATCTGTGCCACGCCGACAAGCCGGTTGCTTGGGCGACGAAGGCTCTCAAGGGCTGGGTGGATCGGTCACCTTGGCGCATGGCACAGGCTGCACCGCCGGCATCCGATGGTCATGAGGCTGGTAAGAATTAACGCATTCCCTTAGATTGGAAATGATTACTGAGGAGGTCACCAAATAGTGCGTACTTTTTAGTTCTCAATGACCAGAAAATAAGACATTTTGTGATTATTCTCCAGGCGGATACGCACTGTTTCATGGCCGGATCAGTAAATACACAAGCCTTCCCAAAAATGTCCCAGAATGGGCTGTCCATCGGTTGCGTTCGTCCGGCTGCAACGGGCCCCTTCCAGACGTTTGACCAGCTAAGAGGCACGCCTGAATGCCGTCGTTCGTAGGCCGGAAGCGAGAGAGAGTTTGGGATGAAGGTTCACTACCTAGAAGTTGTCGCTTCGGATGTAGATGCTGTATGCGCTACCTATGAGGCTGCACACAGCATCAAGTTTGGATCAGCTGATCCGCTTCTTGGAGGTGCTCGGACGGCTCCGCTGCCGGATGGGGGCAGCATTGGCGTGCGCGCTCCCTTGCGGGATACGGGAAAGCCCGTCGTTCGACCGTACTGGCTCGTTGATGACATCAAAGCAGCGCTGGATAGGGTATCAAAGCAGGGCGCTTTGGTTGCGCACCCCCCGCTGGAGATTCCAGGAAGGGGTACGTTCGCGATCTACATCCAGGGAGATGTGGATCACGGATTGTGGCAATTATGATTTCGGGCTTGACGTCGCGACGCGATTTGATTCAGCCTGCCCGATAGCCGCCGGTCGTCAGAGACCGGAGTGGGTCAACTGTAGCCGGTGAATGATTCGGCCTAACCTTCCCATTAAGGACCCTGAATGGCCAAGTAAGGATTTTGACGACTGATCTTCCCGTGAAAATTCAATCATGGTAGACACGGTTCGCGCCTCGAAGGAAGAGCGCAATATTTGATCAAGAGCGACACGAC